>CAZIZD010000070.1:0-14162 GCA_964543615.1 uncultured Alcaligenaceae bacterium
CGCGCACGTGGGTGACACCAACCTCATGTGGCGCGGCGGGGAAGAGGGCCTTGCGTTCGCGCGCGGCGCGGCGCTGCAGTTCCTCGATCGCGGCGGCGTGTTGGCACACGATTGGCGCGAGCGTGCGGCGCTGGTGCATCGCGCGTTCGTCGCGCGTCGTTTGAGTCCGGGCGGCTGCGCCGACCTTCTTGCCGTGACGCTCTTCCTGCACGACCTCGAGCACCCATGACCGTTCGCTGGGTCGCGATCGCGAGCGGCCAGGGCGGGCAAGGTCCCGAACATGCGCGGCACGTGGACGTGTCGCCGCTCGCCGCAGCGTGGCGGCACGCGATCGGCGAAGCCATGCCCGACGACTCCGCGATGGCCGGCAATCGCATCGCGCAGCCGACCATCGCCGCATGGCAGCTTCACGCTTTCGCGAGCGTGGCATCGCGGTTGCCGCCTCCGGTGCTCGCCGCCGGATACTCGGTGGGCGAGGTCGCCGCATGCGCCATCGGCGGCGCGTTCGCGCCACACGATGCGATTGCCATCGCGGCGGCGCGCGCGCGCATCATGGACGAGGCCGCGCCGTATCCCTGCGCGCTGGCGGCCATCCTGGGATTGGCCGAGCGCGACGTCGCCGCGCTTTGCGCGAACAGCGAAGCGGCGGTCGCCATCCGCAACGGACCGCGTCACATCATCGTGGGCGGCCGGCGCGACGCCATCGAGCGCATCGTCCTCGAGGCGGCGGCGGCCGGCGCCACGCGCGCGCACGTGCTGGACGTGTCTACACCCGCGCACACGTACCTGCTTGCTTCCGCCGTGCCGCGATTCGCGGCGTGCCTCGCCGGGTTCTCTCCGGCGCCGCCGCGCATCCCGGTGCTCTCGGCGATCGACGCGACGCGCATCGCGACGTCCGCCGAGGTCGTGTCCGCATTGTCGCGGCAGGTCGCGACGCGCCTCGACTGGGCGGCGTGCATGGACGCGATCGGCGAGATGCAGCCCGACGCCGTGCTGGAGCTCGGTCCCTGCAACGCGCTCGCGCGAATGCTGAAGGAAGCGCTTCCCGGCCTCCACGTGCGCGCGATCGAGGACTTCCGCGATCCCGCCGCAGCGGCGGCGTGGGTTCTCGCCCGGGGACGCTGAGAGGCAGGGCGAGGCGCTGCGGCTATACTGCCGCCATGACCGGATCCGACGCCGCGGTCCATCTCGTCGTGGCCATCAGCTCGCGTGCGCTCTTCGACTTCGAGGAGGAGAACGAGCTCTTCGACGCGCGCGACGACCGGCCGTACATCGAGTTGCAGCTCGCGCGCCTCGACCACCTCGCCAAGCCCGGCGTGGCGTTCCGGCTCGTGCGCAAGCTCCTCGGATTCAACGCCGACGACGTGAAGCGCGTCGAGGTGGTGATCCTGTCGCGCAACGATCCCGTCTCCGGATTGCGCGTCATGAAGTCGGTCGAAGGCAACAAGCTCTCCATCGAGCGCGCGGTGTTCACCAAGGGACGCGAGCCGTGGGGCTACCTGCGGCCGCTCAACGCCAACCTGTTCCTCTCGCGCAATCCACAGGACGTGCGCGACGCCTTGTCAGCAGGGTTTCCCGCGGCGGTGATCTACACGGGCATCGAGGGCAGCGACTCGCATCCCGGCGAAGTGCGCATCGCGTTCGACGGCGACGCCGTGCTGTTCGGCGATGATGCCGAGCGCGTCTACCGCGAGCAGGGCCTGGTCGCGTTCCAGTCGCACGAGGCAAGTCACGCGACGCGACCCTTGCCGCCCGGACCGTTCAAGCCGCTCCTCGAGGCGTTGCATCGGCTGCAGGTCGCCGACGACCGCGACCGTGTCCCCATGCGGCTGCGCACCGCGCTCGTGACCGCACGCAGCGCGCCCGCGCACGAGCGCGCCGTGCGCACGCTCATGGACTGGAACATCCACGTGGACGAGGCGATGTTCCTGGGCGGCCTCGACAAGGGGCCGTTCCTGCGCGAGTTCGAGCCCGACTTCTTCTTCGACGACCAGACGCGTCACGTGCAGTCCGCTGCACGCCACGTACCCTCCGGTCACGTTCCGCACGGCATCGCCAACGAGTGAGCGTGGCGCCGCGGGCGCGGCGTGGAGGGAGCGAAGCGGCGGGAAGATCGGCGTCCATTCGCGCGCGTGCGTCGCGTGCGCTACCATTGCCGCGCGTACATCGCCACCCTGGAGTTGCCCGATGCGTGTCCATCAAACCTCACTGCTCGCCGCGTGCGTCATCGCGCTCGTATCCTCGACGGGACTTGCCCAGATGATGCCGCAGCAGCCCAAGACGTTCATCGCGGGCAGCGGACCCGACGAACTCTGGGAAGTGACGAGCAAGACCGAGATGTCCGGCATGTCGATGCCCGGGCAGTCGAGCCAGATCTGCATCAAGAAGGGCCGCAACGTCGGGGAGGAATCGGTGCCCAAGCAGGACAACTGCAAGGTCACCGAGATGCGCACGCAGGGCAACAAGACGATCTTCGCGATGGAGTGCACGGGCGAGGAGCCCATGTCCATGCGCGGCGAGACCAGCGCGACCCCCACGTCGTTCGATTCGCGCATGTCGATGCAGAGTACGCGCAAGGGCCGCGAGATGCAGATGACGATGACGTCGAGCGGCAAGCGCATCGGCGCGTGCACCGACCAGACCGAGCAGTACATCGCCAAGGGCGTGGCGCAAGGCCAGGCCGAGATCGCGAAAGTGTGCGGCGAGATGGCCGAGAAGTTCTACTACTCGATCTTCGAAAAGGGGCAGACCTGCGAGGGCAACCGCAAGGCGTTCTGCGACAAGGTCACGGGCCTGGCACCCGGGATGGTGAAGGCGGCCGCATTCCGCGCCGCGGTCGAAAAGCCGGGGATCGACGCCATGCGCGGCTCCTTCGACGTGTGCAAGGCGTCGGGGGCGCGCCTGGACTTCAACACGACTGCAAAGGCCGCGTGCGGCGACGCGGTCTCCACGCGCGACTGGGCCATGCTCGGCAACGGGTTGTGCGACGCGGAGGTCATGGAGCAGGCGCCGTCGAAGTGCGTCGGACGCGACTACTACCTGGTCGACAAGTCGCTGATTCCGTTGTGCAACCGCTACGCGAGGCTGTCGCGCGGCGGGACCGCGGCCGGCGCGTCAGGGTCCTCGCCCGCGCAACCCACGCAGGCTGCGCAACCCGCGCAACCCGCACAGCCCGCGCAAGCGGACCCGATCAAGCAAGGGGTCGATGCGGTGCGCAAGCTGCTCCCTTTCTAAGCGCGACATGCGGCGGGCCGCGCTCGCGGTCGCCCTCACGGCGATCGCGCTTGCCGCGGAACGCGCGCACGCGCAGCCCGTCGATCGCTGGCCGGACGTGGCCGCCGCCTATCTCGTCGAGGTGGACGGCAGCGAGCGCTGGTCGCGCAACGCGCAGACGCCGCAGCGTCCCGCGAGCCTCACCAAGATCCTGACTGCGATCATCGCGATCGACAGCGTCGACGACGACGCGGTCGTCACGGTCAGTGCGCGCGCCGCAGCGGCGCAGGGTGCGCGCATCGGCCTTCGGCGCGGCATGCAGCTCCGGGCGCGAGACCTCCTCGCCGCCATGCTGCTGCGCTCCGCCAACGATGCGTGCCTCGCGCTCGCCGAGCACGTCGCCCGCTCGGAGCGGGCGTTCGTCGCGGCCATGAACGCGCGCGCGGCCTCGCTCGGCCTCGCCGGGTCGCACTTCGAGAACGCGTGCGGCTTCGACGGCCCGCGTCACCGCATGTCGGCTCGCGATCTTGCACGTCTGGCGCGCATCGCCATGGCAAGTCCTCGCTTCGCCGCCGTCGTCGCACGCGAGCGGGGCGAGGCGCGCACCCTGGACGGCCGCGTGTTCCCGTTCGAGAACACCAACGCACTGATCGGCCGCGTCGACGGCGCGCGCGGCGTGAAGACGGGTTGGACGCAGGCGGCGGGCCGCTGTCTCGTCGCGTTTGCCGAGCGGCGCGGCACGACGGTCGTGGCGGTGCTCCTCGGCGCGCCCGACCGGTGGTGGGATGCGGTGGCGATGATCGAAACGGGGTTCGAGGCGTCGCGCACGTTGCCCGCGGCGCGCAAGTGAGCCCGCCGGGCCGTCCCAAGGGCGAACAAGCACCGGAGCGCGACAGCGCGAAGGGTAGCCTGAGCCCGCCGGGCCGTCCCAAGGGCGAACAAGCACCGGAGCGCGACAGCGCGAAGGGTAGCCTGATGACCGCGCAGCGCAGCGGCCTCGCGCTCCTCGCCGTGACGCTCGCCGCCTACGCGGCCGCGGGCGGAAGCGCGTTCCAGTACGACGACTTCCGCGTGATCGTCGGCGACGCGCGGGTGCATTCGTGGAGCGCGTGGGCGTCATCGATGCCCGGCATGCGCGCGCTGACCAAGGCGACGTACGTGATCGACTGGAGCGACCCGCCGTCGCCTTCGGCGTTCGTGCGCACGGGTGTGGCGATCCACGTCGCCTGCGCACTTCTCGTGCTCGCGCTCGCGCGGCGCTGGATCGCCGCGATGGCGCGCGACTGCCCGCGTCCACAAGCCGCGGCATTCGTGTGCGCGCTGGTGTTCGCGCTGCATCCGGCGCAGACCGAGGCCGTGGTGTATGCCGCGGCGCGCTCGACGTCGCTGTCGACGCTGTGCACGCTGATCGGCCTCTATGCCTGGGAGCGGACGCGCGACGGACCGCGGGTTCGGTGGATCGCTCTTGCCATCGCCGCGCTCGCCGCTTCGCTTGCGGCGCGCGAAGCCGCGTGGACCATGCCTTTCGCCGTCGTGCTCGTGGAAGTGGCGCGGGGGGCGAGGGTCCGCGACGCCGTCGTCCGCAGCGCGCCGCTGTGGATCGCGCTCGCCGTGCTCGCGATCCTCGGCTACGCCGTTGCGGCGCACCGGCACCTCCTTGCGGCGAGCCTCGCCGTGCGCGATCCCATCGACAACCTCGTCGCGCAAGTCGATGCGGTGAGCTACCTCGTCACCCATCCGCTTGCCACGCTGCGCGTGAACTTCGACCCCGATCTCGCCGCACGCGGGGCGATCGATGCGGCCTGGTGGGCCAAGCTGGCCGGCATCGGCGGCTGGCTTGCGGTCGCGATCGCGCAACTGCGGCGCCGTCCGTGGCTTGCCTTCTCGATGCTGTGGCTCGTGCTCGCGCTGCTGCCCACGCACAACGTCCTGCCGCGGCTCGAGCTCGCCAACGACCGGCAGCTCTACCTCGCGATGGTGGGTCCTGGGCTCGCGGCGGGGGTGGCCCTCGCGTCGATGCGCCTGCGCTGGCTCGGCAACGGCATCGCGGTCGCGCTGGCCGCCGCACTCGGGGTGGCGACGTTCGTGCGCGTGGGCGACTACGCGAGCGAAGCGAGGTTGTGGCGTGCAACCGTGCAGGCGAGCCCCGCCAACCCGCGGGCGTGGAACAACCTGGGATATGCGCTGGCCGCGGAAGGCGACCGCGCCGGCGCGCGCGCGGCGTACGAGCGGGCGCTGGCCATCGATCCCTCGAGCCCGCGCGCGCGCGGCAACCTGGACGCACTGGAACGCGTCGCGCCCCCTGCCCGCTGAAGCGGGCGGGATCGTCAGTCGAGCACGCGTCCGAAGAACGGGTACTGCGGGTCGTGGTAGCCGAAGGTGGAGGCGTAGCCGGGAGGCACGAGCGAATCGACGAGCTTCTCGTCTTCGTCGCTCCAGGCAGTGCCGATGGCGCCGATGTACTCGTCCCATTGCTCCATCGTGCGCGGGCCGGCGATCACGGACGTGATCACGCGATTGGCCCAGAGCCACGCGAGCGCGAACTGGACCGGCGTGCGTCCGGTCTTCTTCGCGTGGTCGGAAAGCTTCTGCGCGATCACGAAGGATTCCTCGCGCATCTCGGTCTGGCTGATGCGGCGGTCGCCGCGTGCCGCGCGCGAGTCTTCGGGAAGCGGCGCACCCGGCGCGTACTTGCCGGTGAGCACGCCGCGCGCTACCGGCGAGTAGGACGCGACGCCGAGGCCGTAGTAGTCGCACGCCGGGAGGATCTCGACCTCGGGCATGCGGTTCAGAAGGTTGTAGTAGGGCTGGCACACCACGGGGCGCGGCACGCCCTGCGCCTCGCACTCGGCCACGAGCTCGGCGATGCGCCAGGCGCGATAGTTCGACACGCCGAAGTAGCGGATCTTGCCGCTCCGGATGAGATCGCCGAGCGCACCCACCGTCTCGGCGATGGGCGTGTCGGGGTCGTCCTTGTGCAGGTAATAGATGTCGATGTAATCGGTGCCGAGGCGCGCGAGGCTGTCGTCGCAGGCCTGCAGCACCCAGCGCCGCGAGAGGCCGCCGTCGTACGGCTTCTTCGTCATGACATTGGCGCACTTGGTGGCGAGGATCCACTGGCGCCGGTGCGCCTTGATCGCAGCGCCGACGATGCGCTCGGAGGCGCCTTTCGAGTAGACGTCCGCGGTGTCGATGAAGTTGATGCCCGCGTCCCGCGCCTTGTCGATGATGCCCGCCGAGGCCGCTTCGTCGGTGCGGTCGCCGAACATCATGGCGCCGAGGCATATGGGAGAAACCGTGATGCCGCTGTCGCCGAGTCGGAGGTAGTCCATTGCTTGATTATAATCGCGGCTCCCTTGAAGGTCCCGGACTTCCCGGGGCCTCACACTCAAAAGCTCCCATGAACGTGCTGTTCGAGGACGACGGCCAGTTGAAGGCCGGAGCCGTGCTCGCCGAGCAGGATGCCTCGCTGATGGTCGAGGCAGCGTCGGGCAAGCGCACCAAGGTCAAGGCGGGGAGCGTCCTACTGCGCTTCGCGTCGCCCGGTCCGGCCGAGATGCTGGGCGAGGGCCATCGCCTCGCCGCCGAGCTCGATCCCACGTTCCTGTGGGAGGCGAGCGAGGAGGGCGAGTTCGGGTTCGCCGATCTCGCGCGCGAGTATTACGGCGCGAGCCCCACGCCCGCGCAGTCGGCGGCGGTGGCGATCCTGCTGCACGCGTCGCCGATGCACTTCTACAAGAAGGGCAAGGGCCGTTACAGGAAGGCGCCGCCCGACGCGCTCAAGGCGGCGCTCGCGTCGGTGGAGCGCAAGGCGCGCGAGGGCGAGCAGATCGCCGCCTGGGTGAGCGAGCTCGCGCAGAACCGCCTGCCCGATGCGCTGCGCGAGCGGCTGTCGATGCTCCTCTACAAGCCCGACAAGAACACGCTCGAGTGGAAGGCGCTGCACGCCGCGTGCGAGGCGCGCAAGACCAATCCGGTGGAGCTCCTCGCCGCAAGCGGCGCGATTCCATCGACGCACGAGTATCACTTCGGCGCGTTCGTCGCGGAGGCGTTTCCGCAGGGGCTGGGCTTCGCGCCCTGGGGCACGCTGCCCGCGATACCGGACCTGCCGGTGGACCGTGCGCGTGCGTTCTCCATCGACGACGCGAGCACCACCGAGATCGACGACGCGTTCTCCGTGCGGGAGCTTGCCAACGGCAACTACGGGATCGGCATCCACATCGCGTGCCCGGCACTCGCCGTTGCGCGCGATGGAGCGCTCGACCGCATCGCGCGCGAGCGCCTGTCGACCGTCTACATGCCCGGGCGCAAGCTCACGATGCTCCCCGGGGAAGCGATCGACGCGTTCACGCTCAAGGCGGGCACCGCGCCTCCGGCGCTGACGCTCGCGATGGAAGTCACGCCCGACGGCGAGATCGTCTCGCATGCGACCCGCGTCGAGCGCGTCGACGTCGCCGCCAACCTGCGGCTCGATGCCATCACGAACGCGTTCGCCAACGCGCTGCCTTCGCCCGCCGACCCGCCGTGGACGGCCGAGCTTCGCGTGCTGTGGAAGCTCGTGCAGCGCTTGTCGGATGCGCGCGGCAAGAACGACATCAACCGCATCGACTACGGCTTCGCGATCGACTGGGAAGCCGCACCCGATGGCCGCGTGGCGATCGTGCCGCGCGAGCGCGGAAGTCCGCTCGACAAGCTCGTGAGCGAGCTCATGATCCACGTGAACAACACGTGGGGAAAGCTGCTTGCCGATCGCGGCGCCGCGGGCCTGTATCGCGTACAGGCCGCGGGCAAGGTGAAGATGAGCACGCGACCCGGCGAGCACCAGGGGCTCGGACTCGGCCACTACCTGTGGGCGAGCTCGCCGTTGCGCCGGTACAGCGACCTCGTGAACCAGCGGCAGCTCGTCGCGGTGGTGATGGGCCAGTCGCCGCCCTATGCCGCCAACGATGCGGCGCTCTTCTCGGTACTCGCCGACTTCGAGGCCACCTACAGCCAGTACGCGGAGTTCCAGGATCGCATGGAGCATTACTGGTGCCTGCGCTGGTTGTTGCAGGAAAACGTCACCGAGACCAACGCCCGCGTGATCCGCGAGAACCTGCTGCGCTTCGAGTCGATTCCGGTCGTCGCCAGAGTGGCGGACGTGCCCGCGCTGCCGCCCGACACCCCGGTGCGGGTGGCCATCGGCCGCATCGACCTTCTCGCGGCGACGCTCGAATGCCGCTACGCGGGTCCGGCGGTCATGACGCCGCCATGACATCCGCATACAATAGGGCGGAATAGCGTCTTTCCGCCGGATTGCCGTGCCGCGACGCGCGACGCCGCCCAAACCAGAGTCCGCAGCTCCAGATCAGGCCGTGCAGCCCGCCGTGCCGAAGGTGCGCGCGCGTCCCAAGGCTGCGCCTGCCGCCATTCCGGGGGCTGCTGCGACGCCTGCCGCGCCGCGCAGGAAAGCGCCGGCCAAACCGAAGCCGCTGATCGTCGCGCCGGAGGTGCCCGCGGTGCCGGCGCCCGCAAGGGAAGGCCCCCCGAGGCGCACGGCGCGCATCGCACCGGCGGGCGCGCTCCCGCCCGCGATCATTCCGCGCGAGGCGCTCGTCTCGCCGCGCCACGACCGCCTGCTCGCGATCACGATCGGACTGTCGGTCCTCGTGCATCTCGTCATCCTGTCGATTCACTTCAGCCCGGTCGTGCTGAAGGCGTTGAAGGACAAGGGCCCGCCGCTCGAAGTGGCGCTGGTCAACGCCAAGACCGCGGCCAAGCCCACCAAGGCCGACGTGCTTGCACAGCACAACCTCGACGGCGGCGGCAATACCGACGCCGACCGCCGCGCGAAGACGCCGCTGCCGGTGCTGCCGAAGAACGCGCCGGACCAGCAGGTCGCGGTGGCCACACAGAAGGTCGAGGAGTTGGAGAAGCAGACGCGCGAGCTCATGACCCAGCTGCGCAGCGCGCCCGTCGCGCAGACCTTGCAGGCGCCCACGGACGCGAAGGAGCGCACGGACCTGCCGACCGCCAACGAGCTCATGCAGAAGACGCTCGAAGCCATGCGCCTCGAAGCGCAGATCGCCAAGGACATGGACGCGTACCAGAAGCGGCCGAAGCGCCGCTTCATCGGCGCGCGGGCGGAGGAATATCGCTTCGCGCGCTACGTCGAGGACTGGCGTCTCAAGATCGAGCGCATCGGCAACCTCAACTATCCCGAGGCCGCGCGAGCGCAGAAGCTCTACGGCAGCCTGCTCCTTACCGTGTCGATCCGGGCGGACGGCAGCGTAGAGGGCGTCGAGGTCAACCGCAGCTCGGGCAACCGCATCCTCGACGCCGCGGCGGTGCGCATCGTCAACATGTCGGGACCCTTCGCGCCGTTCCCCCCTGACGTCAAGAAGGACACCGACGTGCTGCACATCACGCGGACGTGGACGTTCGCGAAGGGCGATCTCCTGGAAAGTCGGTGAACGGGTGGAAGGCGGTGAACGGGTGAACGAGTGAACGGGTGAAATGGCCTGCCACCGGCAGTGGCATACCATTCACTCGTTCCGGCGTTCGACTTCAACCGTTCACCGCCTCCACCCTTCACCCGTTCATCGATTTCCATGGACCGCTACGCCGTCGTCGGCAACCCCATCGCGCACTCGCGGTCGCCTTCGATCCACGAGGCGTTCGCGCGTGCGACGCGCCAGGACATTCGCTACGAGCGGCTCCTTGCGCCGCTCGACGGGTTCGCGGCCACCGTGGCGCAGTTCGCGCACGAAGGCGGCATCGGCCTCAACGTCACCGTCCCCTTCAAGCTCGAGGCGCTCTCCCTCGCCCATTCCGCGAGCGAACGGGCCAGGGCCGCGGGCGCGGCGAATACGCTCAAACGCGAAGGTGAGGGCTGGTACGCCGACAACACCGACGGCGCCGGCATCGTGCGCGACCTCACGATCAACCTCGACGTCCCGCTTGCAGGCCGCGACGTGCTCGTGCTCGGCGCCGGAGGCGCCGCGCGCGGCATCCTGCTGCCCGTGTTCGCGGAGGGCGTGCGCAGCGTGGTCGTCTCCAACCGCACCGCGGACAAGGCGAGTGCGCTCGCTTGCGCGTTCGCACCGCGCGGGCCCGTCGAGGCGCGGCGCCCCGAGGAGCTCGTGGGCCGGACGTTCGACCTGGTGATCAACGCGACGAGCGCGGGCTTGAAGGGCGACGTCGCGTGGCCGTGGCCCGCGGGCCTCTTTCGCAGCGGCGCGTTCGCGTACGACATGATCTACGGCGACGGCTCGACGATGTTCGTGCGCTGGGCGCGTGCGCAGGGCGTCACGCGCACCGCGGACGGCATCGGCATGCTGGTCGAGCAGGCAGCCGAGAGCTTCTACCTGTGGCGCGGCGTGCGTCCGCCGACGGCCCAGGTATTCGAGCTCCTCCGATCCTGAGTCCATGATCCTGCGCATCGTCGCCTGGACCCTGGGCCTTCTCGCCCTCGCGGTCCTCGCGGTCAACCTCTGGTTCGCCGCGCACATCTGGTGGTGGCGCGACCATCCGGTCGGCGAGACCTCGTTCATGGCCTATCGCATGGACGAGCTTCGAGCCAAATCGCCGAAGGCCGAGCTCTCGTACAAGTGGGTCCCCTACGATCGCATCTCCAACAACCTGAAGCGAGCGATGGTGGCGGCGGAGGACGCGAAGTTCGTCGACCACGAGGGCTTCGACTGGGAAGGCATCCAGCTCGCCCTCGAGAAGAACCAGAAGAAGGGACGGGTCGTGGCCGGCGGCTCGACCATCACGCAGCAGCTCGCGAAGAACCTTTTCCTGTCGCCGTCGCGCAGCTACCTGCGCAAGGCCGAGGAGGCGGTGATCACGGTGATGCTCGAGACGATCCTGCCCAAGCGCCGGATCCTGGAGCTCTACCTCAACGTGATCGAGTGGGGCAACGGCCTCTTCGGCGCCGAGGCTGCGGCCCGGCGCTACTTCGGCGTCCCGGCAGCGCAGCTGTCCGCCGATCAGGCGGCGCGCCTCGCGGCGATGGCGCCCAATCCGCGCTTCTACGAGCGCAACCAGGGCGCGCCGGGTCTCAATCGCAAGATCGGGATCATCCTGGCACGCATGCCGTCCGCCGAGTTGCCTTAGAATCACGCGTTACCGTCACGCGCGCTCCCGCCTCCTTGCCCACCGAGCCTTCATGTCCGAAACCGTCGAAGACAAGGCGGGCGAACGCCCCGAGGCCGGCGAGCGCGTGCAGGACGCGGTGCTCGAGATCACCGCGCTCCTGCGCAAGGCGCGTCTCGTCGAAGGGCTCGTCCACGACCAGCTCGAGCACGCGCCGGTAGCGGGCGAGCATCGCGGCGAGCTCGTCGAGAGCCTCGTCACCAAGCAGAACAAGGCACAGCTCCAGCGCCGGCTCGACCGCCTGCACCCGGCGGACATCGCGTACATCCTCGAGGCGCTGCCGCTCGACGAGCGGCTCTACATCTGGGACCTCGTCAAGGCCGATCGCGACGGCGAGATCCTGCTCGAGGTCAGCGAGCCCGTCCGCGAGTCGCTCATCTCCTCGATGGATACCGAGGAGCTGGTCGCGGCCGCCGAGACGCTCGACGCCGAGGAAATCGCCGAGCTCGCACCCGACCTCCCGCAGGAGGTGATGGACGACGTCTTCTCGAGCCTGCCGGTCGAGGAGCGCGAGCAGCTGCGTGCCGCCATGTCCTTCGAGGACGACATGGTCGGTGCGCTTATGGACTTCGAGGACGTGCAGATCCGTCCCGACGTGACGCTCGAAGTGGTCCTGCGCTACCTGCGCCGCTTCGACGAGCTCCCCTCGCAGACGGACCAGCTGTTCGTGGTCGACCGCGACGAGAAGCTGCTCGGCGTGCTGCCGGTGAACAAGCTGATCGTCAACGAGCCCGACCGGCTCGTCGCGGACCTCATGGAGCAGCCTGCGGTGACGCTCCTGCAGCACGAGAAGGCGAGCGAGGCCGCGTCCGCGTTCGAGCGCTACGACCTCGTGTCCGCGCCGGTGGTCGACACCAACGACAAGCTCGTCGGGCGCGTTACCGTCGACGAGATCCTCGACTTCGTGCGCGGCCAGGGCGAGGAGGAAGTGCTCGCGCAGGCCGGCCTCAAGGAGGAGGAGGACGTCTTCGCCTCGGTGTGGAAGTCGTTCCAGAACCGGTGGGCGTGGCTCGCGATCAACCTCGGCACGGCGTTCGTCGCGTCGCGCGTGATCGGCGCGTTCGAAGGCAGCATCGAAAAACTCGTGGCGCTCGCCGCGCTCATGCCAATCGTCGCGGGTATCGGCGGCAACTCGGGCAACCAGACCATCACGATGATCGTGCGCGCGGTGGCGCTGGGGCAGGTGACGCGCCAGCACGCGAACACGCTCTTCCGCAAGGAGATCGTGGTCGCGCTCATCAACGGCATCGTATGGGGCGGCGTGATGGGCCTCGTCGCGACGATGCTCTACAAGGACTGGGCGCTCGGACTCGTGATGGTGCTCGCGATGACGCTCAATCTGGTGCTCGCTGCGTCGATGGGCGTCCTGATCCCGATGACGATGCTGCGCTTCGGCCGCGATCCCGCGCTGGGCTCGTCGGTGCTGATCACCGCCGTCACCGACTCGGGCGGCTTCTTCATCTTTCTCGGGCTCGCGACGTTGTTCCTCGTCCGCTAGTCTCCTTGGGCACCGCGGCCTGCGGCAATCTGCCGCGCCCCTCGCCGGGAATATTCGTTGCCTGCGCCTGTTCGTTGGCGTGTCGCACCACACTTCCCAAGGAGAACCCGCATGAAGCTCGTTCGCACCGTGGTTTCCGTTGCATGTTTCGCCTTCGCCACCGTCGCGCTCGCCCAAAGCGCCCCGGCCAAGAAGGGCCCGGACGGGGTCTGGGTGGATGCCAAGGGCATGACGCTCTACACTTTCGACAAGGACGCCGGCGGCAAGAGCACCTGCAACGGTCCTTGCGCGACCAACTGGCCGCCCCTGGCCGCAGGCGCCGACGCCAAGGCCTCCGGCGACTGGAGCGTGATCACCCGCGACGACGGCAGCAAGCAATGGGCCTACAAGGGCAAGCCGCTGTACACCTGGGCCAAGGACACGAAGCCGGGAGACAAGACCGGCGACAACTTCAACAACGTCTGGCACCTGGCCAAGGACTGATAATGCGGACAGGCGCGAGGATGTAGCCGACAATCGAAACGCATGGCTTCCTCCTCGCCCTCCGATCCGCCGCTCCCGCAGCCCGAGCTCCTGGCGGCGCTCCCGCGCCTGCGCCGGTACGCCCGCGTCCTCACGGGCGACTCCACGCGGGCGGACGACCTCGTGCAGGAGGCCCTCGCCCGCGCGTGGGAGAAGCGGCGCTTGTGGGCGGCGGGAACAGACCTGCGCGCGTGGCTGTTCACGGTGATGCACAACGTCTTCGTCAACCAGCGCGCGCTTGCCCGTCACGAGAAGATGCACGTCTCGCTCGACGGCGATGGCGAGGGCAGCGAGGCGTGGCAGATCCCGGTGCGCCCGACGCAGTACGCCCGGGTCGAGCTGATGGAGCTCATGCAGCACGTGGGACGCCTGCCGATCGAGCAGCGCGAGGTGCTGCTGCTCGCGGTCGTGGAAGAATTGCGCTACGAGGAGATTGCGGCGGTGCTGGGCATTCCGGTCGGGACGGTGATGTCGCGATTGTCGCGCGCACGCGAGAAGCTGCGCGCGGCCTTCGCCGACGGTGCCGCCGCCACGCCGCTCAAGGTCGTGAAGTGACAGCATGGCAATGAACCCACTCCCGGTCACCGACGCCGACGTCAACGCGTACGTCGACGGCCAGCTCGCGCCCGCGCGCGTGCCGGGCGTCGAGGACGCCATCGCTCGCGATCCCGCCCTCGCGGCGCGCGTCGCGGAGCTGCGCCGGCAGAACGCCGCGCTGCGCGATGCCTTCGACACGTGGCTTGCCGAGGCGCCGCCCGCGCGGCTCGTCGCCGCGACGGCGGCCGATCCCGCG
>CAZIZD010000071.1:0-14136 GCA_964543615.1 uncultured Alcaligenaceae bacterium
AGCGCCAGCGCAGCTGCCCGCTTTCACGACGGACTCGCACAGCGACGCGTCGCATGTGGATGCGCTATGCAACGCATCGCTCGCACTCGGCATCGATTCGCCGCGGGCGCCGCTCCTTGCCCTGCGCGCCGCGCGCATCGCCGCGAGCCTCGCCGGACGCAAGGCAGTCGACGAGGAGGATCTGGCGCTGGTCGCGCGTCTCGTGCTCGCCCCTCGCGCGACGCGCCTGCCGCCCGGCGACGACGTGCCTCCGCCGCCCCCGGAAAGCGAACCGCCGCCCCCGTCCAATGCGGGCGAGCGCCCGCTCGACGACGTGGTGCTCGATGCCGTCACGGCCGCGCTGCCCCCGGGACTGCTCGAGGCGCTTGCAAGCGGCATGGGCCCGATGCGCGCACGCGCAGGAGGGCGCGCCGGCGCCGTCCGCATCGCGCGCGAACGCGGCCGCCGCATCGGCAACAGGCCGGGCGCGCCTGCCCATGGTGCGCGGCTCGATCTCGTCGCCACGCTCCGCGCCGCCGCACCGTGGCAGCGACTTCGCGAGCGCGCGAGCGACGCCCGCGTCGCCGTGCGCCGCGACGACTTTCGCATCGTGCGCTTCGCACAGCGCACGCACACGACGACGATCTTCGTGGTGGATGCCTCGGGCTCGTCGGCGATGCAGCGCCTGGCCGAGGCGAAGGGCGCGGTGCAGCTCCTTCTTGCCGAGTGCTACGTGCGACGCGATTCGGTGGCGCTCATCTCGTTCCGCAGCGCCGAAGCCGAGCTACTGCTGCCGCCCACGCGCTCGCTCGCGCGCGCGAAGCGCCTGCTCGCAGGCCTCCCCGGTGGCGGTGGCACCCCGCTGGCGGCCGGCATCGACGCCGCGGTGGCGCTTGCGCAGGCGACGCGCGCACGCGGCAACGATCCCCTGTGCGTCCTGCTGACCGACGGCCGCGCCAACGTCGCGCGCGACGGCATCGGAGGACGCGCGCGTGCCGAGCAGGAGGCGATTCACGCCGCGAAGGCCGCGCGCGAGCTCGCAATCCCGTCCATCGTGGTCGACATCGCGGCCCATCCCGCCGAGGCGGCGCGCAGGATCGCGGAGGCGATGGGCGCCCGCTACCTGCCGCTTCCGCACGCGCGCGCCGACACCATCACGCGGGCCGTGCGCGCGTTGTCGAAGTGAGCGACGCACCTCTGAGCCTGCAGTTGCCAGGCGCGACGCGCGAGCTGCACGCGCAAGCCGAGCGCGCGGGCGTCATGCGCAGCCTCCTCGCGGGGCGACTCGAACGCGGCACGTACGTGCGCCTCCTCGGCAGCCTGCACGTGATCTACCACGCGCTCGAATCGGCTCTCGCCGGCGAGCCCGTGCGGAAGATCGCTCCCATGCCCGCGCTGGACCGCACCCAGGCGCTGGCGCGCGACCTTGCCGACTACGGCAGCGATCCGCGAAGCGCGCAGCCGGTACAGGACGCGCTCGACTATGCGGCTCACCTCGAGCAGCTCGCACGCGACAACCCCGTGCTGATCGCCGCCCATGCGTATGTCCGTTACCTGGGCGACCTGAGCGGCGGCCAGGTCCTGCGCAACATCGTGGAGCGGGGCCTTGCTCCCGGGCCGGGACACGGCGTCGCGTTCTATGCGTTCGGCAGCAAAGAGGACGTCGATCGCGCGAAGACGTCGATTCGCGCGGCCCTCGACGCATTGCCGCGCGAAAGTCACGCCGCGATCGTGGCGGAAGCGCGCAGCGCGTTCGCGCGCCACATCGGGCTCTTCGAGTCGCTCGCCTGAACCGGGACTGGAAGGCCTAGGACTCGAGGCCGTTGCCGGCCGCGTACGCGCTCATCTGGCGCGCGAGATCGGCCAGGCGCCGCGTGGACGCCTCGAGCTCGTCGAGCGTTGGCACGACGGCGACCGAATCCGGCTCGTCGGCCACTTCCATCACCGCCAGCGTCGCATGCTCGATCACAGCACCCAGCAGATGCTCGAAGTCGGCACGTTCGCCGAACGCCATCTCGCGCTGGTGCAGCGGACGCTGCGCGTCCTCGATCACCGAGCGGACACGCACGCGCGCCGCATCGGCGGCGCGGTCCTCGCTTGTGTTGGTGACGAGCACGATGTACCCGAGCGCGCCGACGCCGTCGACGCGCGGGATCACGTCGGCCCGAATGGCGACGGGGACGAACCCGCCGTCGCCGCTCACGATCGAGAGGTCGCCGCGCCACGCGCGGCTGTCGTCGATCAGCGCGCGCACCATCCCGCGCGCGGCCGCGGGGTCGTCGAACAGGCGTGGCAGGTCGTCCAGATCGGCGAGGTGCACGTGCGGCCGCCGGAAGAACCGCGAGAATGCCTCGCTCGCGAACCGGATGCGGCCCTCCCCGTCGGCGATCAGCACGCCGTCGGTCGAGGCCTGCAGCGCACGCCGCAACCGCGACAACCGGTCCTCGGTGATGAGGTAGCTCATCGACCTGACCTGCAGCACCACGTCGCGCAGGGTCGCGCGCATCGCGCGCGCCACCACGAGATCGGAGGGGATCCATGCGCGCGAGGTCCCGCGTACACGCTCGGTCCACACCGCGAACGAGCGCCGGGGCGAGAGATCGCGCGGATCGTTGCCGGGCAGCACCGGCTTGTGCGGATTGCCCGCCCAGCGCACCTCGCGCACCTGCTCACCGCGCAGCCAAAGCAGATATTCGCGATCGGGCTTGGAGATCTCGATGGCGAGCACGCCCGTCGCCTGCGCCGCGAGCGGCGCGAACTCGGGAACGTCGCGCGCAAGCGACGCGGTCGCGAAGCATCCGTCGGTGAGTCTCGTCGCCGCCCAGTCGGCGAGCGCGCGCACGGCCTCGGTGCTGGGAACGGTCCCGGCCGTATGCACGCCGCCTTCGTACACGAGGGCAACACCCGTCGCATCGACCATGCGCAGGAGATCGCGCGGATCGGCGAAGAGCTCGTCCTGCCATTGGCCGCGCGTCCACGTCGCCTCGATCAGCCGGCCTTCCATGCGCCGCACCAGCGCCGTCGTGCGCGCGCGCGAGAAATTCTCGAGGACCGCGATGCGCGTCGAGAGCACCTCGCCCATGAGGTCGCACGCCGCGCGCATCGGATAGGAGAGGCGCTTGGGCGAATAGTGATGGCAGGCGATGAGCCCCCACAGCTCGCCCTCGCGCACCAGCGAGACCACGAGGGTCGCGGTGACCCCCATGTTCTTGAGGTACTGCAGGTGCATCGGCGACATGCTGCGAAGCCAGCACATCGACATGTCGAGCTCGTCGCCGGTGGGCGGGAAGAGGCGCGGCACGAGCGGCACTGCTTCGTAATGCACGTCGACGAGGACGCGCACGCGGTTGCGCAGGTAGAGCTCGCGCGCGCGCCGGGGAATGTCGGACTCGGGATAGTGAAGCCCGAGGTAGGGCTCGAGATGCGCCTCCTTGGCCTCCGCCACCACCTCGCCGTGGCCGTCGGGGTCGAAGCGATAGAACATCACGCGGTCGTAGCCCGCGAGCTCGCGATAGACGCGCACTGCCTCGCTCGCGAGCGCCTCCATCGTCGGCGCGGAGCCCAGGCGCTTCACCGCGTCCGGAAGCTTGCGCGGAAGCTCGCGCGCGAAGACAACCGATTCCTCGAGGTCGACCGGGTCGAGCTCGAGGATCACCGCATCCGATTCGTTGCGGTGGAGCAGGGCCTCGAAACCTCGCCGCGTGCCGCCACATTCGACGGCGCCGCGCAGGGGCTGCGGCGCCGCGCGGACGCCGCCCAGCATGCGGGTCCAGACCTGCGCCGGAAGATCGCCGCCGAGAACGTCGATGGACTTGCCGACCAGGTCTTCGGCCGCGATGCCGAGCTTCGTGTCGACGTTGCTGCTCGCCTGCAGCACGCGAGGCGTCGACGGGTCGAGCACGAGAAGGACGCCGTGGGGCTGGATCGAGCCCGGGATATGGATGAGCTCCCTGTCGCAGTTCGACAGGTCGGCTTCGCCGAATGCGGGCGCGTCGTGGTGCGTTGCCATCGATCGCTGTCCGGACATGAGGGAAAGGCGCGGCCTCCCAGCAGCGCAGCCTTACATGCTTGACCGGCAACGATGCAATGTCAAGGCGACAAAATCTCGATGCCGCTCGGGTCCGACCCGGATCAGCCCCGATCGGGCCGGCTCAGCCCGGCTCAGCCCGGAATCAGGGCGGCCTGACAGTCCAATTGTCACGATTGCTTGACGGCCCTATACTCCGGCCACCATGCGTCCCGACCGCAATGCCACGCGCAACACGCCGCACGCCATCGTGATCGGCAGCGGGTTCGGCGGCCTCGCCGCCGCCATCCGCCTCGGGGCACGGGGTTACCGGGTCACGGTCCTGGAGCAGCTCGATGCGCCGGGCGGACGCGCCTACGTCCATCGCCAGGACGGCTTCACGTTCGACGCGGGGCCCACGATCGTAACCGCGCCGTTCCTGTTCGACGAGCTCTGGCAGCTCTGCGGCAGGCGGCGCGAGGACGACGTCGAGCTGCGCTCGCTCACGCCCTTCTACCGCATCCGTTTCGACGACGGCACCAGCTTCGACTGCAGCGCCGACCCCGCCGCGATGCGCGAGGAAGTGCGGCGCCTCGCACCCGGCGACGTGGACGGCTTCGAGCGCTTCATGGAAGCAAGCGAAGCGATCTATCGCGTGGGCTTCGAGCAGTTGGGCCACGTGCCTTTCGACCGCTGGACGTCGATGGCACGCGTCGCGCCCGACCTCGTGCGGCTGCAGAGCTTCCGCAGCGTCTACGGACTCGTCTCGCACTACGTGCGCGACCCGCGGCTGCGCGTCGTGCTGAGCTTTCATCCTCTCCTGGTGGGCGGCAATCCGTTCCGCACGACCTCCGTATACACGCTCATCGCCCATCTCGAGCGGCGCTTCGGCGTGCACTGGGCGGTGGGCGGCACCGGCCGTCTCGTCGACGGCCTCGTCTCCCTCATCCGGCAACAGGGCGGCACCGTGCGATGCGGCGCGAAGGTCGGGTCGATCCTCGTGGAGAACGGGTGCGCGGCGGGCGTGCGCCTGGCCACGGGGGAGACGCTGCGCGCGCACATCGTGGTGTCGAACGCCGATTCCGCGACGACATACCGCGATCTCGTCCCCGCCGAGGCGCGCCGCCGGTGGACCGACCGGAAGCTCGAGGCCTCGCGCTACTCGATGAGCCTCTTCGTCTGGTATTTCGGCACGCGCAAGCAGTACGCCGACGTGATGCATCACACGATCCTGCTCGGCCCCCGCTATCGCGAGCTCGTGTTCGACATCTTCGAACGCAAGGTCCTCGCCGACGACATGAGCCTCTACCTGCACCGTCCCACGGCGAGCGACCCCTCGCTCGCGCCTCCGGGGTGCGATGCGTTCTACGTGCTCTCGCCCGTGCCCAACCTCGCGAGCGGCATCGACTGGAACGAGAAGGCCGAGCCCTACCGGCAGGCGGTCGCAAAGCGTCTCGCCTCCACACTGCTGCCGGACCTCGAGGCCAACATCGTCACGTCGCGCATGTGCACGCCGCTCGATTTCCGCGACCGGCTCTCCTCGCATCTCGGCGCCGCGTTCGGCCTCGAACCGCGGCTCACGCAGAGCGCGTGGTTCCGGCCGCACAACCGCAGCGAGGACATCGAGCACCTGTACCTCGTCGGCGCCGGGACGCATCCGGGCGCGGGCCTGCCCGGCGTGCTCTCATCCGCCAAAGTCCTCGACTCCGTCGTCCCCGATGCAGCCGCCTTCGCCTGACGCGCGCACGCTGATCCGCGGCGGATCGCGCACGTTCCACGCCGCCTCGCTCATGCTCCCCCGCCGGATTCGCGAGCCGGCGCGTGAGCTCTACGCGTTCTGCCGGCTTGCCGACGACGCGGTGGACGGCGGCGACGATGCCGCCGCCGCTGTCGCAATGCTCAATGCGCGCCTGGACGCACTCTACGCGGGCCGTCCCGATCCCGCCGACGCGCGTTTCGCCGAGGTGGTCGCGCGCCACTCGATTCCGCGCGCGCTTCCCGGCGCGCTCATCGAGGGCTTCGCATGGGATGCCCAGGGCCGGCGCTACGACAACCTCGCCGCGCTGCACGACTACGCGGCCCGCGTCGCCGGGGCCGTGGGGGCGATGATGGCGCTCGTGATGGGCGCGCCCTCGCGCGAGGCGCTCGCGCGCGCATGCGACCTGGGCATCGCCATGCAGCTGTCCAACGTCGCGCGCGACGTCGGCGAAGATGCGCGCCGCGGCCGCCTCTACCTTCCGCTCGACTGGATGCGCGCGGAGGGGATCGACCCCGATGCCTTCGTGCGCAATCCCTGCCATTCGCCGGCACTGGCGCGCGTGGTGCTGCGCCTCCTCGACGACGCGGCGCGCCTGTACAGGAGCGCGCGCGGCGGCATCGCGCACCTGCCCGCCGACTGCCGTCCGGGGATCGGCGTCGCGTCGCGCCTTTACGAGGAGATCGGACGCGAGGTCGCGCGCCGCGGCGGCGATGCCGTCGCGTCGCGTGCAGTGGTCTCGCCCGCGCGCAAGTCGTGGGCAGCCGCGGGTTCGCTCGCGTCGGTCGCAACCGCACGCCGTTCATCCGGCGTTCCTGCGTGCGCCGCGGCGCGTTTTCTCATCGATGCCGCGGCGCGCGATACGTCCATGCACGTGACATCGCCGCGATTGGCGGCACGCCTCGCCTGGACGCTCGATCTCTTCCTCGAGCTCGAGCGGCGCGAGGAAGCGCGGCGCGCGGGCTCGGGCGCCTAGGTCCCAGGAGATGGACGCCGGCTTCGCGGTCGCGCAATGGGAGTGGCTGCTGATCCTGCTCGCCGTGCTCGGACTCGCAGTCTGGGAGCTCGTCTCGGTGCGGCGCTCGCAGCGTCGCGATCGCGAGCGCGACGCCCGGACCGAACGCTAGCCCGAGCCCTGCATCAACCGCGCGCGATGCGCGGCATCCGGAACGGCAGCATCATGCGCACCCACGATGCGCGAAAGCGGTCGAGGTCGAGGCTCTCGTGCATGGCGACCGCGGTCTGCGCGCCCATCCGCGATTCCACGAGCGAGCGCGCGTAGAACGGAGCGTCGAGCAGCGTCGTCACCACGCGCGCGTCTTCGCCGCGCGTCGCGCGCGTGATGCCCCAGCGCGAGCGCGGCAGGGTTACCGCGGGCGGCAACTCGATCTCGCGAGGGGCCGCTCCAGGCGCGCAGCGCAGCGCGATCGAACGGGCCTCGCCGCAGCGCTCGCGCACGTCGTACGAGATGAGCGTCTCCGGACCGACCCTCGCGCGCGACCAGTGCCACGACGAGAAGCCATCCTCGAGCGGCTCGTCGCCGAGGTTCGCGTCGTGATAGCCCGGTCCTTCCCAGCGCATCCGCGGACTGTCGAGCGCAACCGTGACCCGCGCGCACGGCGCCACCGGATACCAGCGATGGCGGCCTGCGCCGTCGAGCGCCAGCGCCGGCACGTCGTAAGGCGTGGCCTCGACGACGATCGTGCCGCGGACCGCATGCGGCAACGGCGCGCCGCGTTCGTGCAGGTCGATCACGAGCGCATCGCGGTGCCATGCGATCGAGCTCGCGCCGATGGCGAGCATGGAGGCTTCCCGTCGCACGTCCCTCGCGCCGCGTTCGGTCATGGTCCAGCGGCGCGGCGCGCCATAGAGCCCCACATTGATCGCGCAATGCTCGCCCGGATCGCTCGCACCGCGCGCACGCGACCGCGCGTAGTAGGGGGAGAACACGCTGCCCACGAACGCAATGACGGTAAGGCCGTGCTCGCCATCCTCCGACAGCGCATCGACGTACCACCACGCATAGCCGTTGCGCGCTACGTCGGCGTCGAAGCGAGGTCCTCGAGCACGCTCGCCGCCGCGAGTCTCCCCGAGAGCGCCGCCATCGGCACGCCCGGCCCGGGATGCGTGCTCCCGCCCGCGAGGTAGAGGCGAGGAATCCGCGTCCGCGCACCCGGCCGCGCGAACGACGCCTGCCAGCCGTGCGTCGCACGCCCGTAGAGCGCCCCGCCCGTTCCCGGGAACATCCGCGCGAACTCCGCCGGCGTCGTCGTCACCACGCTCTCCGGCCGCGTCAGTAATGAAAGGCTGCATCGTGACAGCGTGGCGCGTGCCTGCTTCTCGCATGCTTCGATCTCCCTCTGTTCCAAAGGTGCGCGGTCGCCGTTGGCCGGCGCGTTGACGAGGCACAGCAATCGGTCGTCCCCTGACCCGGTGCCCGGCTCGTCGTCGAGGCGGTCCTGCGCGCAGACATACACGGTGGGTGTGCGCGGCAGCGTGCCGCGCACGAATATGTCGTCGAACTCGCCGCGGTAATCGTCGGAGAAGAACACGTTGTGGCGCGTGAGCGGGACGCCTTCGGCGCGTGCGCGCATCGCCCACGTCACGGCGGACAGCGATCGTGCGTCGTCAGGCGTACGCGTCACCGCGCCCGCTGCGGCGCTGCCGAACAGTTCCCGCGCAACGGCTTGCGCGTCCGCGTTCACGACCACTGCGCGCGCGTCGATGCGCTCGCCGGAGGCAAGGCGCACGCCCGTGGCGCGGGCGCGATCCACGATGACCTCCTCCACCGTCTCGCCGTAGCGGATCGACGCACCGTGATCCGCGGCCTTGCAGGCGAGGACCTCGGCGAGACGCTGCATCCCGCCCTCCACGGACCACACGCCCTCCTGCTCGACGTGGGCGACGAGCATGAGCGTTGCCGGCGCCTCGTAGGGCGACGAGCCGCAGTAGGTCGCATAGCGCGCGAAGAGCTGGCGCAGCCGGGCGTCGCGAAAGTGCCCGCACAGCGAACGATGCAGGGTCGTGAACGGGGAGATCGACATGAGATGCGGCAGGCCCGTGAGGCCCGACCGCCGCACGAGCGAGAGCACGCTGCCGCGCGGCGAGCGGAGAAACGGCCGCTCGAGTGCCTCGTAGACGCGCTTCGCGTGGGCGCAGAACGCGCGGAATCGCCGCGCCTCCCCTGCGCCCGCGAACTCGCCGATTGCGTCGGCCGATCGGGCCATGTCGGCGAAGAGGTCGAGCCGGGGTCCGGACGACCACGCGTGCCGCGCCAGGATCGTCAATGGCCGGAGTCTCACCTCGTCGGCAAGAGTCCCTCCCACGGCGTCGAAGATCTCCTCGAAGACCCAGCGCATGGTCAGCACCGTGGGGCCTGCGTCGATGCCCTCCCCGTCCACCATGGCTTCCCGCATCT
This sequence comes from uncultured Alcaligenaceae bacterium, assembly GCA_964543615.1. Classification (GTDB taxonomy): domain Bacteria; phylum Pseudomonadota; class Gammaproteobacteria; order Burkholderiales; family Casimicrobiaceae; genus VBCG01. The sequence goes on from CAZIZD010000071.1 coordinate 9,160, forward strand.
TGCCGCCAGGGCGCTGCGCACGCTCGACGACCAGCACGCCCACGCCGCGGGCGGCAAGCAGGAGCGCAGTCACGAGCCCGCCCACGCCAGCACCGACGACGACGACGCGTTTCACGAAAGCGATTGACGCGTGCGGGCCATGTGTCTACATTACATGACAACTAGAAGTGTGAATACAACGCGACAAGGAGGCCCCATGTCCGAACACGTCTCGCGCCTGGACCAGTCCGTGCCGTCTGCGATCGTCGAGCGGGCCCTGACCATCGCACTCACCCGCTGGGAGGATCCGGATGGGCCTCGGCGCCTCGCCGCCGCCATGCGCTACGCCGTGTTTCCCCGCGGCGGCCGCATCCGGCCCCGCGTCTGCCTCGGCGTCGCTGCCGCGTGCGCCGCGGACGCCCCGGCCACGGCGGTGGCGGCCGCCGCGGCCATCGAGATGCTGCACTGCGCCTCGCTGGTCCACGACGACCTCCCCTGCTTCGACGACGCCGCCACCCGGCGCGGCAAGCCGTCCGTGCACCGTGCGTTCGGCGAGCGTCTGGCGGTGCTGACGGGGGATGCCCTCATCGTGCTGGCGTTCGAGACCCTCGCCCACGGCTGCGCGAGCCATCCGGAGCGCCTCGCCCCATTGACCATCATTCTTTCGCAAGGCGTCGGCATGCCGTCCGGCATCGCCGCCGGCCAGGCCTGGGAGTGCGAGCCGCACGTCGACCTGCGCGCCTACCAGCGCGCCAAGACGGGGGCCCTGTTCGCCGCCGCGACGATGGCGGGCGCCGCGGGCGCCGGTGCCGACCCCAAGCCCTGGCGGGCCCTTGGGGAACGCCTGGGTGAAGCCTACCAGGTGGCAGACGACCTGCGCGACGCCACGTCCTCGGCCGAAGAGATCGGCAAGCCGGTCGGCCGCGACGCCGCCCTCGGCCGGCCGTCCGCGGTGGGCGAGCTCGGCGTCGAAGGCGCACTCGATCGCCTGGAGGGGCTGGTCGAATCGGCCATCGCCTCCATCCCGCCGTGCCCGGGCGCCGCCGAATTGCGCGAGGCCATGCGTCTCGAGACGATCCAGCTCGTTCCCAAGGAGCTTCGCCGGGCGGCCTAGGACGCGTCGATGGCCTCTTCGTCGGCGACGCTCGATCGCCTTTACGCGGCGCGCGACCGCCTCGTCGGCAGCGCGCGCTTCCGCAGCTTTGCCGCGCGCTTCCCGCTCACCCGGCCGCTCGCGCGCAGGAAGGCCGGCAATGCCTTCGACCTCGCCGCCGGGTTCGTCTACTCGCAGGTGCTGCTGGCGACCTGCCGGCTGGGTCTCCTCGACGTACTCGCCGAGCGCCCGCAGTCGCTCGAGGTCGTCGCCCGCCGCATCGGCGTGCCTCCGGAAGCCGCCATGCGCCTGCTCGAGGCAGCCGTCGCCCTCGATCTCGTCTCGGTGCGGGGCCCCAACCGGTACGGCCTCGGCGAGACGGGAGCCGCGATCGCCGGAGACGCCGGCATTCGTGCCATGGTCGAGCATCACGGCCTCTTCTATGGCGATCTCACCGACCCGGTGGCGCTGCTCCGCGGCGAAAGCCGGCCGGCGATGCGGGCGTACTGGGCCTACGCCCGGAGCGCGCAGCCCGCTGACCTCCCCGAAGACGCCGTGGCGCCGTACTCCGCCCTCATGGCCGCCTCGCAGTCGCTCATCGCAGAGCAGGTCACCGCGGCCTACGACTTCCGGCGCCACCGTTGTCTCCTCGACGTTGGCGGCGGAGAAGGCGCCTTCGTCGCGTCGGTGGCGCAGGCGTGTCCGCGCCTCTCGTTCCAGCTGTTCGATCTTCCCGCGGTCGCAGCGCGGGCGGAAAGACGTCTGGCGAGGATCGGTCTCGCGCATCGTGTCGCGGTCGCGGGAGGCGACTTCACGCGCGAGGCGCTTCCGCGCGGCGCCGACGTCGTCACGTTGGTGCGCGTGCTGCACGACCACGACGACGCGGTGGCGAGCGCGCTGCTGCGCAACGTTCGCAGCAGCCTCGAACGCGACGCCACGCTGGTGATCGCCGAGCCCATGCCCGGCGCGGCGAGCTCGGAGCGCGTGAGCGCGTACTTCGCGATGTACCTGCTCGCGATGGGCAGCGGCCGCCTGCGCGATTACGGCACCGTCGCGCAGATGCTCGCAAGTGCCGGATTCGTTGGGGCGAGACGCATGCCCACCGCGATCCCGCTGCAGACGTCCGTGATCGTCGCGAAGGCCGCGTAAGCGAGGTTGACGATGCGACTGTTAATTTTGATTGACATCAAACGCAGTAAGTTTAGACTGACAGTCACGGTGCCGAAGAGGGCCGAACAGGGGAGCGCATGCAGACGCTTGCGGTCGTAATCGAAGGGACGGAAAAGCTGGTCACGCGTCAGGTGCAGCTTTCGAGTCCCGAAGTCGACGACGTCGTGGTCGACATCGACTGGAGCGGCATCAGCGCGGGAACCGAGCGGCTTCTCTACACGGGACGCATGCCGTCGTTCCCCGGCCTCGGCTATCCGCTTGTCCCGGGTTACGAATCGGTCGGCCGCGTGGTCGAGGCCAGGGCCTCCTCCGGACTGTCGATCGGCCAGCCCGTGTTCGTGCCAGGCGCCCGCTGCTTCCTCGACGCACGCGGATTGTTCGGCGGCGCAGCGCAGCGCGTGATCGTTCCCGCAGCCCGCGTGTCGCCCATCCCCGAGACGCTCGGCGAGGATGCCGTGCTGCTCGCGCTTGCCGCCACCGCGCGCCATGCCCTGCCCGAGAGCCTCGAGGGCTATCCCGACCTTATCGTCGGCCACGGCGCCCTCGGACGGCTCCTGGCCCGCATCGTGGTCGCCAGCGGCGCGTCCGCTCCGACGGTCTGGGAAAGCAATCCGCAGCGGCGCGCAGGCGCCGTCGGCTACCAGGCCATTTCACCGGACGACGATCCGCGCCGCGACTACCGTCACGTCTACGACGCAAGCGGCGACGGCGGCCTGCTCGACACGCTGATCGCACGGCTCGCCCCTGGCGGCGAGATCGTGCTCGCCGGCTTCTACGCGCAGCCGTTGTCCTTCGCCTTTCCGCCCGCGTTCATGCGCGAGGCCCGGCTGCGCATCGCAGCGCAGTGGCTGCCGCGCGACCTCGCGGCCATCACGGCGCTCCTTGCCTCCGGAAAGCTTTCGCTCGAAGGGCTCGTGACGCATCGCGCGAGCGCCGGCGACGCGCCTTCCGCCTACCGCACGGCGTTCGAAGACGCCACGTGCATCAAGATGGTCCTCGACTGGAGATCGTGCCGATGAGCCTTTGCGAAACCGCGGCACCGGCCGTGTCCACGATTGCGATCACCAAGCGCCTGCGCGACGAGGCGTCGATCGAGCCCGATCCGGTCGCGACGTCGCCCGCGGCCAAGACGACGCAGATCATCGCGATCTACGGCAAGGGCGGCATCGGCAAGAGCTTCACGCTCGCCAACCTCTCGTACATGATGGCGCAGCAGGGGAAGAAGGTCCTCCTCATCGGCTGCGATCCCAAGAGCGACACCACGTCCCTCCTCTTCGGCGGCCGCGCGTGCCCCACGATCATCGAGACCTCGTCGCGCAAGAAGCTCGCAGGCGAGGCCGTGCAGATCGGCGACGTCTGCTTCAAGCGCGACGGCGTGTTCGCGATGGAGCTGGGCGGTCCCGAGGTGGGACGCGGCTGCGGCGGGCGCGGAATCATCCACGGCTTCGAGATGCTCGAGAAGCTCGGATTCCACGAGTGGGGATTCGACTACGTCCTGCTCGACTTCCTGGGCGACGTCGTGTGCGGCGGGTTCGGATTGCCGATCGCGCGCGACATGTGCCAGAAGGTCATCGTCGTGGGCAGCAACGATCTCCAGTCGCTGTACGTCGCCAACAACGTCTGCTCCGCGGTCGAGTACTTCCGCAAGCTTGGCGGCAACGTCGGCGTGGCCGGCATGGTCGTGAACAAGGATGACGGCACGGGTGAAGCCGCCGCGTTCGCCGAGCGCGCGGGTATTCCGGTGCTGTCCGCGATCCCCGCCAACGACGACATCCGGCGCAAGAGCGCGTCGTACGAAATCATCGGCCGCCCGGGCACCGAGTGGGCGCCGCTGTTCGAGACGCTCGCGACCAACGTGGCCGAAGCCCCGCCGGTGCGCCCGAAGCCTCTCACGCAGGACGAGCTCCTCGGTCTCTTCTCGGGCGAGACGGTCGGACGCGGCGTCGTGCTCGAGCCCGCCACCCAGTTCGACATGTGCGGCCGGCAGGAAAGCAACAAGCCGTCGCTCGAAGTCGTGTACGACCAGGCATGAGGCAACTTCCGTGAGCGAAAGCGTCGTCGCCAACCCTGCCGCGCTCGAGGGCGACGGGCTGGGCTGCCATTCCGGCCGCGACGCACTCGCGTCGGCGGCGCGCGCCGCGGGCAAGAGCGAGGTCCTCGACCGCTACGCGCAGGACTATCCCAAGGGCCCGCACGACCAGCCGCAATCCATGTGCCCCGCGTTCGGCTCGCTGCGCGTCGGCCTGCGCATGCGGCGGACCGCAACCGTGCTCTCGGGCTCGGCCTGCTGCGTGTACGGGCTCACCTTCACGTCGCATTTCTACGGCGCCCGCCGCACCGTGGGCTACGTTCCGTTCAACTCCGAGACGCTCGTCACGGGCAAGCTCTTCGAGGACATCCGCGACGCCGTCCACAGCCTCGCCGATCCTGCGAAGTACGACACCATCGTCGTGACCAACCTCTGCGTGCCGACCGCGAGCGGCGTGCCGCTCCGACTCCTGCCCAAGGCGATCAACGGCGTGCGCATCATCGGCATCGACGTGCCCGGCTTCGGCGTGCCCACGCACGCGGAAGCGAAGGATGTGCTCGCGGGCGCCATGCTCCAGTACGCGCGCAACGAGGCCATGCAAGGCCCGGTGGCCGCGCCGCGCGGCTTCACCGGCGAGCGCAAGCCGTCGATTGCCCTGCTGGGCGAGATGTTCCCCGCCGATCCGGTCGGTATCGGCATGATGCTC
>CAZIZD010000072.1:0-14006 GCA_964543615.1 uncultured Alcaligenaceae bacterium
CTGCGCGCGGCCCTTGAAGTACTCGTACAGGCGCATGGCGAGCGGCACGTTCAGGCTGTCGCTGAACACCATCGTCTTGGTGCGCGGGTCGATGCGCATCCGCTGGTAATGCGCGATGAGCTTGTCGCCCCACTCGAACGGGTCGCCGGAGTCGTGGCGCACGCCGTCGAAGAGCTTGCAGAAGAAGAGGTCGAAGTCGCGCAGGAACGCGTTGAGCCCGACGACGTCGGACAGCGCGATCCCGAGGTCGCCGCGGTATTCGCGCGCCCACATGTTGAACGCGAACGACTGCGAGTCGCGCAGGCGCGGACCCACGGCCTGGCACGCCTGCAGGTACTCGTGCGCCATGGTGCCGAGCGGGGTGAGGCCCTGCTCCATCGCGAACCGTACGTTGCTGGTGCCGACGAAGTGCACGGGCATGTCGCGCCGGAGCGTGCGCAGCACCTCGTCCTGCCAGGCGCGCGAGAAGCGGCGGCGGGTCCCGTAGTCGGCGATCTTGAAGTCCGGCGTGTCGATGGTGTTGGCGCGCGCGATCTTGGCGGCGAGCCGGCGCCGGCCCTCGTCGAAATCGGGGGCGTGGACGGTGTTGCGATAGTAGACCTCGGACACGATCGCGAGCACCGGCACCTCGAACAGGATCGTGTGCAGCCACGGCCCCTTGATCGTGATGTCGATCTCGCGCGGCGAGTCGGCGCGTCGCGAGACGCTGACGAAGCGCTGCTGCAGGTGGAAGAGGCCGAGGAGGTCGACGAAGTCGCTCTTGAAGAATCGCCAGCGGCGCAGGTATTCCAACTCCTCCTGCGTGAAGCGGAGGTCGCACAGCGCGCGGATCTCGTCCTCGATCTCGTCCACGAAGGGCGTGAGGTCGATGCCCGGATTGCGGCACTTGAACCGGTACTCGACCTGCGCCTCGGCGAACTGGTGCTGCACGACCTGCATCATCGTGAACTTGTAGAGGTCGGTGTCGAGGAGCGACGGGATGATCATGGCGCGCATGTTACTCCGGTCGTCCGGTGCCGTCGGGGACGATCCGGATCGAGAGCGCGAGCCCGATCGCGCACAGCGTGGCGGCGACCGAGCACCAGCCCGCCCAATCGAATCCGGTAAGCGCACCGGACGCGTCGCGGCCGATGACCAGTCCCGCCACGAGAGACGCACCACCCGCGCCCAGCTGCTGCACCGCGCCATTGAAGCTCAGGAAGCTGCCGCGCAGCCGCGGCGCCACGCTGCCCGTCACGAGCGCCATCGCGGGGCCGAAGCGGCCCGGCACCAGCACGAAGAACAGCACGTTCACCGCAACCGCTGCTGCGAGCGTCACCTTGGGCAGGTGCGTCATGACCACGATCGGGATCGTCGACAGGGCCGCGAGGATCGTGAACAGGCGCTTCTTGCCGAAGCGGTCCGCCAGCGACCCTATGAAAGGTGCCGTGAAAAGCGTCGCGATGCCTCCCGCGAAGTACAGATAAGGCAGCTCCGTCTCGAGCACGCCCACGTTGGCGACGTTGTACGCCGCAATGAACGGGACGACGACGAACACGCTCGTCATGAGCGCGATCATGAAGGCGAAGGAGCGCAGGTGATTGCCCACGCCGAACACGGCGCGCATCTGCGCGAGCACGCGGCGCCGCTCGCTCCCCCGGACGTGCGCGTCGAGCGAGGGGACGACGCGGGAGGCGACGAACCACGCCACGAGCGCGAGCGCCGCAAGGGCCAGGAACGGCGCCCGCCACGAATAATGCGCCGCGAACCACAGTCCCGCCGGAACGCCCATCACCGCGGCCATCGAGAACGCGGCCGACATGAACGAGGTCCCGCGCGCCCGGCGCGCGTACGGAACCACGTCGGCGATGATCGTGAACACGAGCGCGCCGATCACGCCGCCGAACATGCCGGCCACGATGCGCCCGGCGAGGAGCCACTCGTACGCCGGCGCGATCCCGCACAGCGCCGTCGCGACGATGAATCCCGCGTACATCGTGAGCAGCGCACGCTTGCGCCCGAACCGGTCGATGCGAAATGCCGCCACGAATCCGCTCGCCGCGGCCGCGAAGGTATATGCCGAGACCAGCAGGCCGAATTCCCGCGGGCCGATCTCGAACAGCCGCATGAGCTGCGGCGCCAGCGGCATCAGGATCATGAAATCCAGGATGTTCGTGAACTGGATGCCGGCGAGGGTCGCGAGCAGGACCATCTCGCGCGCGGGCATCGGGGCGCGTCCCGCGACGGGCTCGCGCGCTGCTTGGGAAGGCTGCAAGGGATGCGACCGTGAACTGACTGATGGTCAGTTGAAGTATAGCAGCGGCGGTCGCGGCCGCCCTCGTCCCGGGGGCGAACCCTGTTTCGGCATGAGTCGCGCACGGCTATGATGCGCGCCATGCTGATCAGCTGCGTTGCCTACCAGAACGGCCGCAAGCTCGCCGACATCCCCAAGGAGGACATCAGCGAGTACGTGAGCCAGCGCGACTGCTTCGTGTGGGTCGCGCTCTTCGAGCCTTCCATGGACGAGCTGGACCAGATGGCGGAGGAGTTCTCGCTCCACGAGCTCGCGATCGAGGACGCGCGGCACGGCCATCAGCGTCCCAAGATCGAGGAGTACGGCGACTCGCTCTTCGCCGCCCTGCACACGATCGAGCGCGAGAAGGCGCCCGACGGCACCGACGAGCTCGTGACCGGCGAGGTCGACGTGTTCGTCGGACCGAATTACGTGCTCACGGTGCGCCATCGCACGCACGTGGGATTCGCCGCGGTGCGCGCGCGCACGGAGCGCGAGCCCGACCTGCTCAAGAACGGCGCGGGTTACGTCTTCTACGCCGTGATGGACAACGTGGTCGACCGCTACTTCCCGGTGATCGACGCCCTCGAAACCGAGCTCGAGACGATCGAGGAGCAGATCTTCGAGCGCAACGCAGCGCGCAGCAACATCCAGGCGCTCTATGCGCTGAAGCAGAAGCTCATGACGCTCAAGCATGCGGTGGATCCGCTGATGGAAGCCACCGGGCGCCTGTACGGCGGACGGGTGCCGCAGATCTGCGCCGGGATGAACGAGTACTTCCGCGACGTCTACGACCACCTGTTCCGGATCCACTCGTCGATCGAGGGCATCCGCGAAATGCTGACCACCGCCATCCAGGTGAACCTCGGCATGATCTCGCTCTCCGAGAGCGAGGTGACCAAGAAGCTCGCCGCCTGGGCCGCCATCATCGCCGTGCCCACGATGGTCGCGGGCATCTACGGCATGAACTTCGAGCACATGCCCGAGCTCAAGTGGGCGTTCGGCTATCCGCTCGCGGTGGGTGCGATGGTGCTGGCCGACGTCTACCTGTACTTCCACTTCCGCAAGCTCAAGTGGCTTTAGCGGGCCGGGGCGGCCCTCACTCGAGGTCCTCGGCCGGGTGAACCGGAATCACGCGCCGGTGCATGCGCCGCACGCCATCGACGGGCCAGGTGGGCTGCAGCGTCGCGTGACGGATCCCGTATTCGCTCGACAGGATGCGCCGGGCCCGCGCAAGCAACGCGGGCCAGTCCTCGCCACGCGCGATGGAAAGGTGCGCGGACAGCGCCACGCCCTCGCTCGACATGTTCCAGATGTGAAGATCGTGCACGTCCGATACGCCGGGCAGTGCCGCGAGCGAGCGGCCGATGGCATCGAAGTCGAGGTGCCGCGGCACGCCCTCCATCAGGACGCCGGTTGACTGCCTCAGGAGCTGCCACGTCGAGCGCAGGATGAGCAGCGCGACCGCGAGGGAGAGGATGGGGTCGATCGGCATCCATCCCGTCGCGAGAATGACGCCGCCGGCAATGATCGCGGCGAGCGACCCCAGGAGATCGCCCATCACGTGCAGCAGCGCGCCGCGCGTGTTGAGCGATCCCGTGGCCCGCGAGAGCACCCACGCCGCCGCGAGGTTGACCGCGAGGCCGACGAGCGCGATCGCGGTGACGAGCCCGCCCGCGACGGGCACCGGATCGAGCAGGCGCTTCACGGCCTCGATGGCGATGAGCGCCACTACCGCGAGCATCGCGATGGCATTGACGAATGCTGCGAGCACCTCGGCCCGGCCGTAGCCGTACGACGCCCGGCTCGACGCGGGACGGCGCGCGACCGCGTCGGCGAAAAGCGCAAGACCCAACGCCGCGGCGTCGGTGATCATGTGGCCCGCGTCGGACAGCAGCGCTAGCGAGCCCGCCATCCAGCCGCCCACCGCCTCGACGACCGCGAAGCCACCGGTCAGCACGAGCGCGATAATCAGCGCGCGGCGCGTGCCCCCCGCCTGGGCGTGACCGTGGTTATGCCCATTTCCGTGCCCAGCTACATGCCCATGCCCGTTGCCATGCGCGTGATCGTGCCGGTGATCGTGGGCAGATTCGTGCCGATCCATGGCGCCATTTTGCGCCACCTCCGGCGGCGGTCCGTTACATCTGTTTGAACAGGTGCGCGTAGGCGCGCGACACGGGGACCGTCTAGGGCCGCGACTTGAGCCGAAGCGTGACCCGGCCCGTGAGGTCCCGCACCGTGTCGGCGACCTGCCTCACGTTCACGATGGTGCCTCGGTGGACCTGCCAGAAATGGCGCGCGTCGAGCTGCTCGGCGAGCTCGCGCAGCGGCGTCCTGATGAGCGACTCGCCGTCGGCCGTCAGGACGCTCGTGTACTTGTCGTTTGCCTGGAAGTAGACGACGTCGTTCACGTCGATCAGCACGACCTGCGCTCCGCGCGAGGCGCGGATCCAGGCGAGGCGCTCGGGAGCGTCCTGCCGCATCTGCGAGATCGCGGCGAGCACGTCGCGGAGGCTCGTGTCGCTGGCCGCGGACTGCGATTGCAGACGCGCCACCGTCTCCGCGAGCCGCTGGTCCGACACGGGCTTCAGCAGGTAGTCGACCGCCGCGCGCTCGAAAGCCTGCACGGCGTACTGGTCGAAGGCCGTGACGAAAACGATGCGCACGTCGCGGCTCGCCGCGCGGGCAACCTCGATCCCGGAGAGCCCGGGCATGCGGATGTCGAGGAACGCGATGTCGGGCACCTCGCGCTCGATCAGTGCCTGTGCCTCGGGACCGTTGCGCGCGATGCCCGCGATCAGGAGCTCGGGCCAGAGCACCGTCAGCCGGTCGCGCAGGAACTCCGCGAGTCGCGGCTCGTCGTCGGCGATGATCGCCGTGATGCGCGGCGCGTTCATCGCAGCGGAAGCACCAGGGTGACCTCGGTACCCGACGGGAGATGATCGGCGATGTCCAGGGATGCCGCCCCGCCGAACACCGCCGAGAGCCGCGCGCGCAGGTTGGCGAGGCCGAGGCCGGTGGAATCGGCGTGCCGGGTCGGTGCGATGCCGAGCCCGGTATCGGTGACCGTAAGCACGAGCGTGGCGTCCTCGCGCCTCGCACGCACGTCGATGCGCCCGCCCTCCACCTTGGGCTCGAGTCCATGCTTGATCGCGTTCTCGACGATCGGCTGCAGGAGCATGGGCGGCACCTCGAGGGAGGCGAGCGCCTGCGGCACGTCGATGGACCATGCAAGCCGGGACCCCATGCGCATCGCGATGAGATCGAGATAGGCCCGAAGCAGGTCGATCTCGTGGGCGAGCGTCACGCGCTCCTTCGCGGCCACGGCGGTGGCGCGCAGGAGCTCGATCAGCCGGTGCAGCATGCGCTTGGCGAGCGGAGGATCGGCGTCGACCAGGCTCATCACGTGCGCGAGCGTGTTGTAGAGAAAGTGCGGCTCGACCTGCGCCTCGAGCAGCTGCATGCGCGCCAACGTAGCCTCGCGCTCGGCGGCATTGGCGCGCGCCTCTTCCTTCGCCGCGAGCGCCTGCGCGCGTGCGGCGCGCTCGCGCGGGATGAATATCGCGATGAGGATCCCGGCGATCAGCACGGCAATCGACGAGATCGCGAGCATGCCGCGCAGCGTGAACATCTCGGCGCGGCTTTCGCGGAAGTCGAGGATGGTGGCTGCGATCCAGTACCCGATGAATACACCGGCCACGGGCAGGACCAGGTAGCGCGTCCAGCGGCCGGCGGCCGCATCGCAGAAGTCCCGCGGAAAGACCGCAGTGAACGCCACCATGAGCGCGTAGATCGCGTAGCCGATGCACTGCGCGAAGACGAAGGTCACGAAGAGCTGCCGCCCGAGATCGACGCGGTCCGAGAACAGGAGCGCAAGCGCCGTGAACACGAGCCCTATCATCGTATTGAAGATGAACGTGTAGATAACGTCGCGCAGCGGCCCCGGTGCGAACCGCGCGAAGAACGGGAAGAGCTCGAGCGGATGGTGGCTGCGAGCGGGGGGAAGCGTCTGGGTCGTGCTCGAGGGCATTGCGGGCTCCGGTCGGGTGATGCGGCATCGTCGCAACCCCTCGGGTCGGCCGGTAAGGTCCGTGCGACGAATCGCCGTCGGGCGGCGCCAACGGTGCCCCGTCTTCGCGGCCGGCGGGAACTTTTCGCCGGCCCCGCGAGAATATACGCCGAGGACCCCGCACTTGACCGACTTCCCGCCCGACATGCCCGTAGAACGCTCCACCCGCCTCGGGGCCGTCGCCGGGGCGTCCCCTCACGGGAAGCCTTCCCCCGGCGGCGCGTCCGGGGGACTCGTCTCGCTCTCCGCAAGCGATGCCGCGCTGGCCGCGCGCGTCGCGTGTGGTGATGCCGAGGCGCTGCGCCCGCTCTACCAGCGTCACCGCGGCGCGGTGTACCGGTTCGCATTGCTGTGGTCCGGCGCGCCGGCCACCGCCGCCGACGTGACGCAGGACGTGTTCCTCCATCTCATTTCGAACGCCGGCGACTACGATGCCGCGCGCGGGCCTCTGCTTCCGTGGCTGCTCGGCATCGCGCGCAACTTCGCCTACCGCCGAGCCGGGGTCGACGCCCGCTACGCGCCGGAGGATGACGAGGACGAAGCCGCGGCCGGCACCTCATCGCCGCAGGAAGAGGCGCTCGACACGCAGCGCGATCTCGCGCGCCTGCGTGCGGCCATCGCGGCGCTGCCGCCCCACTACCGCGACGTGCTCGTGCTGGTCGAACTGGCCGAGCGCTCCTATGCCGAAGCGGCCGCCATCTGCGGCTGCGAGCTCAACACCGTGCGCTCGCGCCTGTTCCGCGCGCGTGCCCTCGTCGCGCGATCGCTTTCCGAGGCGCGTGACGACCTTCGCACCGCAAGAGGATGACCATGAACGACACCGGCCTCGACCGCGGACTCGCCGCACTGAAGCAATCCGCCTCCGGCGAGATGCCTCCGCCCTCCACGGACCGCGCGATCGATGTTGCGATCCAGGCCGCAGCCGCGCGGGCGAGGCGCTCGCGCACCTCGACGCGCGCAGACCGCTGGCTCGCCTGGCCCATCGCACTCGCGGCCTCCATCGCGGTCCTGTCGTTCGTCGTGCGATCGCTGCCTCCCGAGGCCGTGGTCGCGGAGCCCGCGGCGTTCAAGGCAAGCGGCGACGAATTCATGCCCGTCGTCCCGATCGCGGAAATCGAGCACGCGGGCGACGCGCTGGTCGTGCCCGCCCGCCTGCCGCGCACGACCCTTGCCCAGCTCGGCCTTCCCATCAACCCCGCACGCGCGGCCGACGCGATCGACGCCGAGCTGCTCGTGCGCCGCGACGGCTCCGTCCTCGCGGTTCGCTTCGTCTACTGAACAACAAAGGGAGCTCGAACATGAACCTCCGTCCGCTCGTCGCACTGGCCGCCTGCGCCATCGCCTCCACCGCCACCGCGCAGGCCGTGGCGCCGCCCCCGGTGCCGCCCGATCTCAAGGTGCAGATCAGGGAACAGATGAAGTCGATGCCGCTCGACGATCGCTTCCTTGCCGATCTCGACGAGCAGCTCTCGGGCCTCTCCGCCTCCACGGCGTTCATCGCCCACGAGTTCGGACGTCCGCGCGAGATCGTGAAGAACGCGCCGTACACGGCCGAGGCCATTTCGGAGTCCGTGCAGACCCTTCCGGACGGCAACCGCATCGTGCGCAAGTCGACCACGCTGCTCGCGCGCGACACCGCCGGCCGCACGCGCCAGGAGAGCAAGGACGGCAGTCGCGGCGGCATCTACCTCTACGATCCCATGGAAGGGCGCAGCATGGTGCTGAACGAGCGCACGCGCACCGCGACCCCCATTCCGCGGCCGCCTGACGCCCCCGTGCCTCCGGTTCCGCCGGCTCCGCCCGTTCCACCGGTCGGTGCGGCACCACCAGCAGCCCCGGGCGCATCCGGCAACGTCGAGGTGCAACCCGGTCGCGTGGTTGTACGGCGCAACCGCACCGCCGACGGCACCGGAAGGGGCGAGGACGTGCACGTGGAGGTCGTGCGCGTCACGCGCGGCGACGCGGACGGCGCGATGCCCCCTCCTCCGCCGCTGCCGCCGCTCACGCTGCCCATGCTGCCGCGCGGCAAGGGCGAGACCAAGCCGCTCGGCACGCGCGAGTTCGACGGCATCAAGGCCGAGGGCACGATGACCTCGCATACGATCCCCGCGGGCCAGATCGGCAACGAGAAGCCCATCGTCGTCACGTCCGAGCGCTGGTTCTCGCCGGAGCTCTTCATCGTGGTCTATGCGAAGACCAGCGACCCGCGCGCGGGCGAGACGACCTATCGCGTGACCAACGTCAAGCGCGGCGAGCCGCCGGCAGATCTCTTCAAGGTTCCGGCCGACTATCGCACGCGCGGCGAGGGACGCAAGGCGTCGTAGCGAACGGACCCGGTATCATCACGGGTCCTTGCTGACCCGCATCTACGCCCGCTATCGAACCTTCCTGCGCGCACCCGGCCTCGTCGCCACGTTCGCGCTGACCTGGGTCGCGCGCACGCCGATCGCGACCGTCACGCTGGGGATGCTGCTCCACGTGCAGGCGATGACCGGCTCCTTCGCGACGGCCGGTGCCACCGTGGGTGCGTACTTCCTCGCGATGGCATGCGTGTCGCCGTTCATGGGCCGCATCGTCGACCGGCGCGGGCACTCGGGCGTGCTGGCCGTCACGGGCACGGTATGTCCGCTCGCATTGATCGTCATTCTCTTCGCCGAGCCGCTCGCGCTGTCCATCGCAGCGGTGATCGCGCTCGCGGCGGTGGCGGGCGCGTTCGCGCCGCCCATCGTCGTGCTCACCCGCTCCTCGCTGCGCCAGCGCTTCGACAACGAGCGCGACCGCAGCACCGCCTTCGCCCTCGACACCGTGCTGGTGGAGCTCGCCTTCACGCTGGGACCGCTCGCGCTTGCCGCGCTGCTCGCCGCGTGGGGCGCTACCGTCGCCTTCGGGTTCGCGTGCTGCCTCGTCGTTCTTGCGGCGCCGATGTTTGCGCTGTCGCCCGCCGCACGCTACCTCGTGCCCGTGCCCGACGCGCCGCGTCACTGGCTGGGCCCGTTGACCGACTCGCGACTCGTCGCGCTGTTCGCGGTGATCTTCCTGCTCACGTCGACGTTCGGCCTGCTGGAGGTCGCCTACCCCGCCTATGGCGCGGCGCAGGGCTCGACGGCGCGGGGCGCCACGCTGATCGCGGTAAATTCGATCGGCAGCGCCATCGGCGGCCTCGTGTACGGTGGCGTGCACCTGTCCATGCCGGCCACGCGCCAGCTCGCGATCGTGCTCGGCGCCATGAGCGTGCCCCTCGCATTGCAGGGGTGGCTGCCCGCTTTGCCGTTGCTTGCGCTGCTCGCGTTCCTGGGCGGCCTCCTGATCGCACCGGGCATCACTCTCGTGATGACGCTCGTGAGCCGCTACGCGCCTTCGCACTACGCGACCGAGGCGTTCACGTGGGTCGCGAGCGCGATCGTCGCGGGCATCGGCGCCGGATCGGCCGCCGGAGGCCGGCTCGTGGAGACGCTCGGCGCGGCAGCTCCCTTCGTCGCCGCGACCGCGAGCTGCCTCGTGGCACTCGTCCTGGCGACACGCATCGCCACGCTAGAATCGCGCCATGGATAGCTCACGCGTCATCCACCTCGCCACGCGTCTCGATGCCCTGCTCCCGCAGACGCAATGCACGCGCTGCGGCTACGAAGGCTGCGCCCCCTACGCGCAAGCCATGGCGAGCGGCCTGGCGGACATCGACCGCTGCCCGCCGGGGGGCGACGAGGGCGCGGTGCAGCTTGCCGCAGTGCTCGGGCGCGCGCCGAAGCCCGTCGATCCCGCGTACGGCACGCCGGGTCCACTGCTGCTCGCGACCATCGACGAGAGCACGTGCATCGGCTGCACGCTCTGCATCGACGCGTGCCCCGTCGATGCCATCCTCGGAGCTCCCAAGCGCATGCACGTCGTGATGCCGTCGCTATGCTCCGGCTGCGAGCTGTGCATCGCGCCGTGCCCCGTCGACTGCATCGCGATGATCCCCGCGCGGCGCCCATGGACGGCGGACTCTGCAAGCGAAGCGAGAGCGCGCCACGATGCGCGCGCCCTGCGCCTCGCGCGCGGCGAGCGCATCGCCAACCGGACTGCCAGCTCCACTTCGGGTGATGCCGACAAGCGCAAGGCCGCAATCGCCGCAGCGCTGGAGCGTGCGCGCGCGCGCCGCGCGGCGGGACGCTCGCATGCGTAGGCACGATCTTGCGACTCTCGTCGCGGCACTCCTCGTGCCCGCTTCCCTTGCCATGGCCCAGACCACCGACGACTTCTCCGCCCGCCTCGACAAGCTCTGGAACTTCGGCAAGGTCGAGGAATCGCAGGCACGATTCCGCGCCGAGCTCGGGAAGCATCCGAAGGACTCGCGCGAGGCGCTCGAGACGCAGACGCAGATCGCACGCACGCAAGGGCTCCTGCGCAAGTACGGCGACGCGGACAAGACGCTCGACGCGATCGTACCCGGGCTCGACACCGTTCCGGCGCGCGTGAAGGTGCGCTATCTGCTCGAAC
The DNA here is from genome assembly GCA_964543615.1 of uncultured Alcaligenaceae bacterium. GTDB lineage: Bacteria > Pseudomonadota > Gammaproteobacteria > Burkholderiales > Casimicrobiaceae > VBCG01. The sequence goes on from CAZIZD010000072.1 coordinate 10,818, forward strand.
GCGGGCGCACGCGCAACTCGAGCGGCGACAGGTCCGCCGCGATTGCGCTCTTCCTCGAGGCGGTCGAAGCGAGCGAGCGCGACACGCTGCCCGGTGCCGACTACTACCGCGTCGATGCGCTGCACATGCTGGGCATCGCGTCACCTGCGGCCGGGCAGCTCGACTGGAACCTGAAGGCCCTCGCGGCGGCATCGGCATCGAGCGACGCGCGGGCGCGCGGATGGGCGGGCGCCCTCAACAACAACGTCGGCTGGATCTACTTCGAACGCGGCGACTACGCGACCGCGCTCGCCCACTGGCAGAAGGCGCTGCCCTTCCGCGAGGCATCGGGCAACGCCTTTCAAATTCGCGTCGCGAAGTGGACCGTCGCGCGCGGCCTTCGCGCCACCGGCAAGCTCGACGACGCAAAGACGATCCAGCTCGCACTCGTCACCGAGACCGAAGCCGCCAACGATCCCGACGGCTACGTCTACGAGGAGCTCGCGGAGATCGCCTTCGCGCAGGGCGACCGCGCGGCGGCGAAGTCGTGGGCCGCCAAGGCGCATCCGCTGCTCAAGGACGACCCCTCGATGGAAGCTGCGCGCGTCCAGCGCCTCGCGAGCCTCGCCGAAGGCAAGTCGCCGTGAACCCCGCCAAGCGCCGCGCCATCTTCGAGCGGTTCCGCGAAGCCAATCCCGAACCGCGGACGGAGCTCGACTACACCACGCCCTTCGAGTTGCTGGTGGCGGTCGTGCTCTCCGCGCAGGCCACCGACAAGGGCGTGAACAAGGCCACCGCGCGCCTCTTTCCCAAGGCCAACACGCCCGCGGCGATCGCCAGACTCGGCGTGGAAGGCCTGACCCCCTACGTGAGCTCGATCGGGCTCTTCCGCAACAAGGCGAAGAACGTCGTCGCGCTCTCCGAGATACTCGTGCGCGAACACGGGGGCCAGGTGCCGCGCGACCGCGAGGCGCTCGAGGCGCTGCCGGGCGTCGGGCGCAAGACGGCGAATGTGGTGCTGAACAGCGCGTTCGGCGATCCCGTGATCGCGGTCGACACGCACATCTTCCGCGTGGCCAACCGCACCAACCTCGCACCCGGCAAGGACGTCGTGCAAGTCGAGCGCAGGCTCGACAAGTTCACGCCCGACGAATTCAAGCGCAACGCGCACCACTGGCTGATCCTGCACGGACGCTACGTGTGCATCGCGCGCAAGCCCAGGTGTCCCGAGTGCCTCGTCCGCGACCTGTGCGAGTTCAAGCACAAGACGCCCGGCGATGCGCCGAGCCTGCCGCTGCTCTAGCGCGATGTTCAGCCCTTCGCGCGACGAGGCGCGGCGTTTCCTGATCGAGGCCTGGCGCAAGTCGCGCGAAGGCGCGCCGACGAGCGACCTCGAGCGCCTGGCCGCGAAGCTCGTGGCACTCCATCCCGAATACCATCCGGTGCTGGAGCATCCGGAAAAGCACGCCGACCGCGACTACCTGCCGGAGTCGGGCGACGTCAATCCGTTCCTGCACCTGTCCCTGCATCTCGCAGTCGCGGAGCAGATCGCGATCGACCAGCCGCCGGGCATTCGCGCGCTGTTCGAGCGCATTCGCGACGCACGCGGCGACGAGCACGCCGCGTTGCACGCGGTGCTCGAATGCCTGGGCGAAGTCGTGTGGCACGCGCAGCGGCATCGCACGGCGCCCGACGCGAAGCTCTATCTCGACTGCCTCGCGCGGCAGCGGTGACCGTCATGGCCGCGAGGGTTCGCGGCCGGGCTCCTACATCTTCACGTCGGCAATCTCGTCGTCGACCACCCAGCGTCCGCCTTCGCGCACCAGCACCGCTTCGCCGGTGAGCTTGATCTGGCCCTTCTCGCCTTCCCAGAGCAGCACCGCGGTATCGCCCTTGGACCAGCCGCGCAGGATCTTCACCGACTTGGTCGGATGCTCCTCGGTGAATTGCCCGACCATGTCGGCCGCCCTGCCCCTCTTCACCGCTTCGTCGAGATCCTTGCCGTTCTCCTTCGACAGCGTCGGCCGGATCTTCGCCGGCTGGCCGCCGGCGAGCGCCTCGTGATACGCCATGTAGGCTTTGCCCGGCTCGCCTCCGCCAGCCGGAAGCGCAGGGCCGTGGTCGTCCGACAGGATCGGCGTGTCGATCTTCACGTCGGCCACCTTCTCGTTGTCCTTGATCCTGAGCGTGCCCGCAACGCGGCCGTTGGCGATCTTCACCGTGGACGCCACGCCGAGATTGCCCGCGCAATAGCCGCAGTTGTTGCCCGACTTGAAGTGGAAGTGGTGGGCCTTGTACGCGCCGTCGGGCTTGAACTCGAGGTAGACGACGGCGTTGCGGTCGGTGATCCAGCGCTTTTCGATCATGCGCGTGCGGTCGAAGTAGCCGCCCGTCCACTTCGGGTCGAAGTAGCCGTTGCTGATGACGACGATGACCACGTCCTCCTTGTCGAGCAGGGACTTGCCGCGGTACGCGATCGACGAGCCGACGGGCATCGTGAATCCGCGGCTCGTGAATTCACCCGAACCGGTCACCGGTTCGGCGGCATGCACCGGCAGCGCGAACGCCGCGGATGCGATCAGCAGGATTCGGCGGATTCGCCGCATCCAGCGCGTACATGAAGTCGACATGGCCTCTCCCCAGGGTTGCCGGACTGCAAGACTCGACGATTGCACCTCGCGCACCGCCGCGCAAGTCCGCGGCGGGCGACCCAAGCAGCGAGGGCGCCGAAGCGCCCTCCATGCGTCACCACGATGCCGCGAAGACTCTAGTACCGGCTCGCGAGATTCGACGGCTGGACGTAGAAGTACTGCGACACGTTCTCGATGTCCTTGTCGGTGAGTCCTTGCGCCATGCCCGCCATGATGGCGTTCTTGCGGGCGCCGCTCTTGTAGTCGCGCAGGGCCTTGGCGAGGTAATCGGGATACTGCCCGGCGAGCTTGGGATACTCGGGCGTGGTGGGCGTGCCCCCGTCGATGCCGTGGCAGGCGGCACAGACTTCCGTCACCTTTTTCTTGCCGGCTTCGAGGTCGGCGGCCGTCGCGCTGAGCGAAGTGAGCGCCGCGATGGCGGCGAGCGTGAGTACGTTGCGCATGGTGGTCACTTGGACGCCGTCGTAAGGGGTGTGAGCGCGTAGTAGGCGGCGATGTTCGCCATGTCCTGGTCGGACAGCGACGCCGCGATGGCCTTCATCGTCGGATGCCCGCGCTC
>CAZIZD010000073.1:0-13934 GCA_964543615.1 uncultured Alcaligenaceae bacterium
CGAGGTGCGCGTCTACAACCAGGTCCTGAACGCCGCCCAGATCACGGCCGTCATGGTGACCCCGCTCTAGCGCAATGGCGCGCAGAAGCAAAAGAGAACTGAGCCGTCAGATGTTCATTCGCAGCCGGGTTCGATTGGCCAGTTCATCGCTTGCGAGACCGGAGCCGGCCTGGACGTTGGCTCTGGCAGGTTTGCGGCGATGGGCGCTGGGATGACCTGAATCCGAATGCGGTCGTGGCCAAAGGGGCTTCATCGACAATCGAACCGTGGCGCTCAGCGCCTCGTTGTTGAGCGATCCCTCAAGATCAGGAATGAGCGCAGGCTGCGCTTTAGGTCGCTCTCTAACTGGACACTGCGCTAGAGGGGCGACGCCATGATGGCCGTGATCTGAGCAGCGTTCAGGACTTGGTTGTAGACGCGCACTTCGTCGATCGAGCCACTGAACGGATTGCTGCCGCGCATGTTGCCGACCGTCACCACGTGACTGCCGCCATCGGCCTCCAGATTTCGCACCGCCGTTGTCCGCAGCGTGCCGTCCACGTACATCGCAATCGTGTTCGTGCTCCGCGTGAAGGTCACCGCAATGTGGTGCCAATTGGTGTCGGCGATCGAGATCGAATCCGCATCGCCCGTACCGAAGGAACCAAATCGCAGCGTGTTGCCGGCAAAGTACAACTCCTTGCAGCCACTTGCCCAACCGGCGCTGCACTTCGCCAGAATGTGCCGCTGCGATGACCCTCCCAGCGCGTTGCGCTTCACCCACACGGCAATCGTGAAATCCGCCGCGAAGTTCAGCGTCGCCGGATTGCCCACCGTCACCGAGTCATTCACGCCGTCGAACGAAAGGCCGTTGCCGAACTTTCCCGCCACCCGAGTCGGTCCATTGACCAAGGTGCCGGTATGGCCGTTGCCCGTCACATCCGCTGCGCTGGTCCCGCTGGTCTCGTTGAAGGCCAGGCCTGCCACCAATCCGCCGACAGAGACGGCTGTTGCACCGGCAGTGTTGGAATAACCACTGAGGTTGCCGGCAGCGTCGTTAGCCCGCACGCGGTAGCGATACGTGGTCGCGGCGGTGACACCGGTATTGCTATAGGTCGTCGAGCCGGAGGTGGCGATTTGCGCGTAGTTTGTGCAGGTAGCGCCCTGGCAACGTTCGATCCGATACCCGGTGACGCCGACATTGTCGGTGGATGCGTTCCAACGGAGGCTGATGGTGCCGGGCCCGCTCGCCGCGGCGGTCAGGCTGGATGGCGTGGTCGGCGGTGAAGTGTCAGATAGGCCCGTCACCGTGATGTAGTTGGCCCGGGTCTTGGTGCTGCTTCCCCCCGACCCTGTGACGGTCAATGTGACTGTGTAAACGCCTGCAGCGAAATAGACATGGGCAGGATTGGATGCAGTGCTGGTCGTGCCATCCCCAAACGTCCAGGCGTAGGCGGCGATCGCTCCCGTCGAGCTGTTGACGAAATTCATCGAGAGCGGCGCCGGTCCGGATGTCGCGCTGGCGTTGAAGTCAGCAACTGGCTTCCCGTATGAAACGGTGTATCCGACATCGTTGGAATAGGGCGACTGGTTCCCCGCGGTGCCATACGCCGTTACGGCGAAGTGATAGGTTGCTCCGTCGCTGAGGTTCACGACCGTGTGCGACGTTGTGTTGCCAACGTCGATCGTGGTGGTGTAGTTGCCCGCCGTGGGGCCGAGGTGGACCTTGTAGCCGGTTACCCCGGGGCTGGTGACGGGGTCCCACGCCAGACTCACGTCGGCGGCGACACCGGGTCCTGCTAACGAGAGCAGGAAGACGAACAGGGCGGCGGGCAGCGCGAACCTAACCTGGGCCTTCGCTCGATTCTTTCCGAACAGCATGTTGCCTCCAATTCTGATGCCGACGATTTGCGTGCTGTTTCGGCGAATGTCCCAGCTCGCGTGAAGCAAAATTCGGTAAGGTACTGAAAATAAATATGAAAATAGACGTGCTAAAGCACTTGGAACCATGGTCATGGGAACTAATCGAGGAATTGCCGATCTGGAAGAAGAGCAGTTCGCGGACGCTAGCGTTTGTGGTTGCCCGTACACCATACCACTAATATGCCAACGGCATATGACAAATGCATAGTATCGACGATCGCCGCGGATGGCAAATGCTCCGCGGAGGGGGACTCGCTCTGGACGCGCCGGAGACGCGGACTTGGGTTTCCGCCCTGGACTAGACGCGCTTAGCCCGCGCAGGGCCCGTACCCGATCCGACAGACGAATCGGTGGTCAGCCCTCTTGAGATTTGACCGCGGACACTTCGCCCAATGGACGGGTGAGGAGGCGATGCCCCCTAGGGCATGCAGAACAGCAACCGAGTTTCGATCTTGGACCGGCGAGGCCGCCCAGGCCGTGCAGTTGGCGGCGGCATCCGGTCTGGACGGGCGCCGCTTTGAGCGCTTAGTCCTGCGGGCGCTGCATCACAGGTCGAAACGTTCCCGCAGGGGAGTTTTACTCTTGGCTGCCCGCCGCTGCGGCGTGCGCGTTCGGCTCCAATGGGCCGGGTGTGCCATCGGGCGAACCGAAGTTTCCAGCGCGGAACTCGTCGAACATCGTCGAAGGGTGGGAATGCGTCTGTGCGCTTACGCGTGGCATGGACATCTCGCGGAGCAGCCTTTGGGCGTACGCGGAGGCTCCGGCGCCATCCGTCTCCAGCAGCAGCACGGCGACCAGGTTGTCGGCAAGAACTGCGTACTCGTCGGTTGCGCGCAGGTTTCGCTTGACGCAAGTCGTGACCAAGTCCAGAAGAGGGACTGCATCGGACCTCCCGCCCTCGATTCTGAACAATGCGAGCGAGAGATCGCACTTCGTGCGTATCGCACGGCGTACCTCCCGGGACACCAGCGACGCAAATTGGTTTGCGTGCACCTTCCGCGTCTGGGAATGCTGGTCCGGAACATCCGATGTCGGAGCAAGGGTGTGCGATGCCCGCGCAAACATGCGGATTGCACCGAGGCCGAGAGCGACATTGAATTGACCCGGCGGAGCTGACTTGTCGGAAGGCATCGAAAGGTTGAAGGGAGTGCAGTAGGACGGGGGATTCTGCCGCGTGCCGTGTGAATATTCAACACTATGGTCTCTTTTCGCTGTGTACTACGAGCAAGCCATGAACGTTACGAGCGAGCCATCAACGTTGGTCAGGGTTCTGCGCTGCTGCAGGCTATTGCTGGATTGCAGAGCCCCTCGAGGCTCGGCCCGAGCCCGCGAAATTCACTTGTCCGGTGTTAACATCAAGCGCTAAGGTCCGCTACGAGGCAACTCCCATGCTGAATCCGCATCCCATGCCTAGCGTCCGCAGCATTTCGACAGCCCGGCGCTTGTGGGCAACGCTCGCATGCCTGATTCTAGTGACGGGCTGCTCGACCGGTGGCACGCATCCTCCGGCCCCGCGAGAGATCCCGGGCTCCGACTATGCCTACAAGATCGGGCCGCTCGACACAGTCAACGTCATCGTGTGGCGCAATCCCGACCTGTCGATGATCGTGCCCGTGAGGCCCGACGGCAAGATCAGCACGCCGCTGGTCCCCGATGTCCTCGCGCTCAACAAGACCCCGGCACAGCTGCAGTCGGAGATCGAGGCGGCGCTGTCCAAGTTCATTCGTGACCCGGTCGTGACCGTCATCGTGACCAACTTCGTCGGACCGGCCAGCGAGCAGATACGCGTGATCGGCGAAGCGGCGAAGCCGCAGATCCTTCCGTTCCGCAGCAAGATGACCGTGCTGGACGTGATGATCGCGGTCGGCGGGCTCACCGATTTCGCCGACGGCAACGCGGCTACGATCTTCCGCGTGAGCGAGGGCGGCAAGCTCTACAGCGTCCGCCTGCGCGACCTCGTGAGGCGAGGCGACATCGGCGCCAACGTCGACATGGCGCCCGGCGACATTCTCGTGATTCCGCAAGGCTACTTCTAGTCGACGCGCGGCCGCCCGGCGAGGGCTGTTCCCGAATCGCGAGCTTCCCTTGAACACACTGCCGAACCAGTGGATGGCGCATCTGCGCGGAATGTGGAATCGCCGCATGATCGGCTTGGCCGTCGCCTGGGCGGTCGCTTTGATCGCCGTCGCGGCCGCGTTCACGGTGCCCGAGCGCTACGAAGCCAGCGCGCGCGTGCAGGTCGATACGCAATCGCTGCTGAAGCCGATCCTCGCGGGCCTGTCCATCCAGCCCAACCTCGATCAGCAGGTTGCGCTGATCAGCCGCACGCTGCTCAACCGGGGCAACGTCGAGAAGCTGACTGTGATGGCCGGTCTGGAGAACGGCGACGGTTCCGCGGCTCGCCGCGAGGAGCTCGTCGATCGTTTGACTCGCTCGATCCAGATCAGCGGCAACGCGACAACGAATCTCTACGTCATCACCTATCGCGACACGGAACCCGGGCGCGCGGAGCGCGTGGTCGCCGCGCTGCTAGAAATCTTCCTTGCTTCGAGCACCGACGACAAGCGCCAGGACTCGACCAGCGCCCTCAGGTTCCTCGACGAGGAGATCAAGCGCTACGAACAGAACCTGCAGCTCGCCGAGAGCCGCCTCAAGGATTTCCGCCTCAAGTATCTCGGGCTTCCGGGGCAGGGCGGGCCGGCGGCGGGGGGTGACTACTTCGTGCGCGTCTCCAAGTTGAGCGACGACATCACCAATGCGAGGCTCGAGCTCAATGCAGCCTCGCAGTCACGCGACGCCTACAAGCGCGAGCTCGCGGCGCAGACGTCGATACTCGCGGCTTCCCGTGGGCCTGGTCCGGCCGCTTCCGTGCCGGAGATCGATGCCCGCATCGCATCTCAACGCGCGAAGCTCGACGAGCTGCTGCGAACCTTCACCGACGTGCATCCCGACGTGGTCGGCACCAGGCGCGTGATCGCGGAGCTCGAAGCGCAGCGCGCGCAAGAGCTTGCGGCGCGCCAACGCACCGCCGCCGCCGCGGGCACGCAGGCGCTTCCCGAGCCCACGGACCGCTTCTCAGCCGTCCAGCAGATCCGCGTTTCGCTCGCCGACGCCGAGGCGAAGGTCGCCTCCGCGCAGTCGAAGCTCGCGTCCTACGAAAGCCAGTACGCTCAGCTCACGGCGTCCGGCCGGCTCATCCCGCAAGCGGAGGCCGAACTCGCGCAACTCAATCGCGACTACGACATCCAGAAGAAGACCTACACGGACCTCCTGGCCCGCCGGGAAGCGACGTTGATGGGTGCAAACGCCCAGGACACGATCGGGCAGCAGATCCGGGTGGTCGATCCGGCGCGCGTAGCCCCCAAGCCGTTGCAGCCGACGCGCCTTACGCTGCTCTTCCTCGCCATCGCAGGAGCGCTCGCTGCGGGGGTGGCCGCGAGCTTCGTGGCCAACGAGATGCGCCCGACGTTCCACTCGGCGACCGAGCTCGTTTCCATGGCCAATCGCCCTCTTCTCGGCTGGCTGTCGATGGTGGACACGCCCGAGGTCATGCGCCGCAAGCGCCGCGCCCTGATCGTGTTCGCGGGAGGGGTAGGCGCCCTGGTGACCGCGTTCGCGGGGCTGCTCGCCACGCTGCTGGTCGTGGCGCGGGCCGGCTAGGAGGGCACGCATGAGCCTCATCGAACAGGCGGCCAAGCGCCTCGCGGAACTGCAGCGTGCCGGGGTGCAAGCTCACAAGGTGGTCGCGGCGTCGCCGGACGGTGCCGCGTCACCCGCGGACGCGCGGACACCGACGCCCGAGGCGATCGTGCGCGAGGCGCGCCGCGCCAGGGAAAACCTCCTGCGACCTGGCCCGGCGGCGTCTCCGCTTCTGGCGCCGGATGCGCAGTCTCCGGCCGAACTCGAGGCCACGCTCGAGCCGCGCAACGGCGTCGAATTCGACTACGCACGCCTCCATCAACTCGGGCTCGTCACGCCCGACCATCTCGACTCGCAGATTGCACACGAGCTTCGTGTACTGAAGCGGCCGATCCTGCGCAACGCGACGCAGCAGGCCGGCAAGCCGAGCGTCGACGCGAAGCGCGTGATGGTCACCAGTGCGCTGCCCGGGGAGGGCAAGACGTTCACTGCGGCCAACCTCGCGCTCAGCATGGCGATGGAAGTCGAGAGCGCGGTCCTCCTCATCGATGGCGACGTCGCGCATCCGGCATTGCTCCAGCTCCTCGGCGTTCCGCAGTCCCCGGGGCTCCTGGACCTGCTCGGGGAGACGGATTACGCGCTCGAGGACGTCGTGCTGCGGACCAACGTCGAGCGGCTGCTGCTGCTTCCGGCGGGGTCACGCAACCTGCGAGCCACCGAGCTGATCGCAAGCGACCGCATGACCCAGCTGCTGGACACGCTCGCCGCGCGCCTTCCCGAGCACATCATCGTCTTCGACTCGCCGCCGCTCTTGCCGACTGCCGAGTCGCGCGTGCTTGCGACCCACGCAGGCCAGGTGGTGATGGTCGTTGCAGCGGAGTCGACCGCGCGCGCGGCTGTCGAGGAGGCGCTTGCGACGCTCGAGCGCTGTGAATGCGTCATGATGTTGCTCAACAAGGCGGTTCCATCGGGCAGTAGCTCCTACTATGGGTACTAGAAGGAGAACATCGGGCCCGGACTCGCGCGTCGGCCGCAGCCGGCCCTGTTCGCGCGGGCGCGTTGCCGTCCTGCCGTGACCCGCTTCCTTCCACGCCCGCTGTGCGGAGCCCTCGCCGTTGTGGGGATGTTGGCGAGCGCGGGCGCCGCCGGCGCCGAGTGGGTGGTCAATCCGGGCGTGGCGGTATACGGCACCTATACGGATAACGTCAATCTGCAGCCCCCGGGCCTTGCGCAGGACGATTTCGTGCTCCAGGTCACGCCGTCGCTCGCCTTCCGGGGCGTCGGTGCGCACGCGTTCGTCGCGGGAAGGATCGCAGTGCCCGTGCTGCTGTACGCTCGCACCGGCCCCGAGAACAATGCCGTGTATCCCGAGGCGACGATCGTAGGCAACGCGGAGCTCCTGGAGCGCTTGTTCTACGTCGACGGGTCGATCTACGTGTCGCAACCTAACGCGAGCGCGTTCGGCTCGCAGTCGACGAGCCTGATCTCCGGCAACGACAATCGCTATACGGCGGCCTCCTATCGCATCTCCCCGTACTTCAAGGGCGAGCTTCCGGGCAACATCGCGTACGAGCTGCGCAACTCCAGCATCTGGACCGAGACGTACGATGCGCCGCCCGGCGTCTCCAACTCGTTCGTGAACCAGCTGGTCGGAAGCATCGCCGGGCCGGCGACGCCGCTCGGCTGGTTCGGCGAGTTCAACTTCGACCACGTCAAGTTCGAGGACCAGGGCTGGCAGCGGATCAACCTCGCGCGGGCGGGGCCGCGATACGCGATCAGTCCGCAGCTTCGCGTGCAGGCCAGCGCCGGCTACGAGAACGACCAGTTTCCCCTCGCGAACTACAACGCCGTGCTCTACGGCGCGGCCATCGAGTGGCGCCCGTCGCCGCGAACGACGGCGTATGCGGCGGTTGAGCACCGCTTCTTCGGCACGAGCTATCTCCTGACGTTCGACTATCGAACGCCGCTCACCGTATGGGCCATCTCGGCATCGCGCAACCTCACCAATTTTCCGCAGCAGCTTGCGGACGGCTCGAGCGCGGTCGGCGTCGGCACGCTGCTCGATCGCCTCTTCAAGTCGCGCATTCCCGATCCGAACCTGCGGCGCGAAAGCGTCGACCGCTATATCGAGCAGCAGACGCTGCCGACGAACCTCAACGGTGCCGTGAACTTCTATTCGCAGGACATTCTCCTGACGGAGAGCGTGTCTGCGACCGCAGGGCTCACCGGCTCGCGCAACAACGTCTTCTTCACCGCGTTCTACGCGCGCAACCGTCCCATCGAGGGCTCGAGCGGGTCCCTGATCGACGAGACCTCGTCGAACTCCAACAACACGCAGTACGGGGTCACCGCCGTATGGGCTTACCGGGTCACGCCGGTCGTCAACCTGAACCTGTCGGCGTTCCTTTCGCGCACGGACGCCATCGCGCCGGCGACAGGGCAGACAACGCAGGGAAGCGCGAGCGTCGAGCTCAACCGCGGCTTGACACAGCACACGCGCGGCTTCGTCGGGGTTCGCTTCCAGCGCCTGACGTCGGACGTGAACGACCCCTACAGCGAGACGGCCGTTTACGCGGGCATCGCGTACACCTACAGGTAGCAGGACTCAATGTACGAAGCGTACTTCGGGCTGACCGGGAAGCCTTTCCAGCTCAATCCCGATCCCTCGTTCTACTTCGCGAGCCGCGGTCACCAGCGAGCCTTCGCGTATCTCGAGTACGGCCTCTACCAGAACGAGGGCTTCATCGTAATCACCGGCGAGATCGGTGCCGGCAAGACCACGATCCTGCGCAACCTGCTGAGCCAGCTCGATCCCACCAAGGTCGTGGCGGCGCAGATCGTCAGCACGCAGCTCGATGCCGACGATCTCCTGCGCGCCGTGGGCGCGGCCTTCGGCCTTCCCGTCCGGGATCTCGACAAGGCGATGCTGCTGGCTTCGCTCGAGGCCTTCCTGTGCCAGCTTGCGACGCAGGGCAGGCGGGCGCTGCTCGTCGTGGACGAGGCGCAGAACCTCACCCCGCGCGCGATGGAAGAGCTGCGCATGCTGTCCAATTTCCAGCTGGGCGACCAGGCATTGCTGCAGAGTTTCCTCGTCGGCCAGCCGGAGCTGCGCGACACGATGCATGGTGCCCAGATGCAGCAGTTGCGCCAGCGCGTGATCGCTTCATACCATCTCGGCCCGATGGATGCCGGCGACACGCGCGGGTACATCGAGCATCGGTTGAGGCACGTGGGATGGAAGGACGATCCCACGTTTTCCGACGCTTCCCACGACGCGATCTACGCGTTCACCGGCGGGCTCCCGAGGCGCATCAACACGCTGTGCAACCGCTTGCTGCTGGCCGCCTTCCTGGGGGATAAGCACGCGATCGAGAAGGACGACGTGGAGCAGATTGCGCGCGAGATCCGCGAGGAGATCGGTGGCGGCGAGTTCGGTGGCGTAACCGCGCAGGACGCGGGGCGCGCCATGGCACTGGCTCCAACGGGCCTCGGCACGCTTGCGGACCCGCGCCTGCATCGGCTGTTCGAAAGTGTCGACGAGCGCATCGACCGCCTTGAGCGCACCGTTGCGGCCGCTGTTGACCTGCTGCATCGCCTGCTCCATCCGGACAAGGCATCCCCTCCGGCCAAACCTGAGGATGCGCCACGATCGTAGGGCACGCGATGATCGCCCTGACCATCAACGTCGAGGAAACATTCCAATCCCCGGCGCTTCCCGCGCCCGCCAGGCAAGACACCGCGCGGCCCATGCCGCGCAAGGTCGAGGCCTACGTCGACAGCATCCTCGCGTGGCTCTCCGAGCACGATGCCAGGGCGACGTTCTTCGTCTTCGGCGAGACCGCCGAGCGATTCCCGGACATGGTTCGCCGCGTCGTGAGCAGCGGCCACGAGCTCGGTTGCTACGGATATGAAGGCGCGCGCACGATCGACCACGGCGACGGTCCGCTGATTGCGGACATGCGTCTCGCCAAGGCAATTCTCGAAGATGTTTCCGGTGCACCGGTGGTCGGTATTCGCGTACCTGGCTTCGCAGTGAACGCGACCAATGCGTGGGCGCTTGACTGCCTCCGGGGACTCGGCTTCCGCTACAGCTCGAGCACGGTCGCTCGCCCCCCGCGTGAAGGCTACGGCGCTTCACCGATCGCGATCGAGGCGCGCCCCGGCTTCTACGAGGTACCCGTCACGCTGGTGCGGGCGATGGGCTTCGCCTGGCTGGCAGGCGGCGGCGAAGCGCTTGGGCGACTTCCCTTCTGGCTCTGGCGCAAGAAGCTCGAGGCGGTGGCCGGACGCGGCGCTACCTTCGTGTTCAGCGCCTGGGAGTTCCAGCGCGAGCAGCCGCTTGGATTGTGGAGCGCCGGCGAGGGGAGTGCGGGCGCCGAGAAGTACGCCGACCGCGCGGATTCGCGCATCCGCCGCCTTCTCGACGAGTTCGGGGGTGACCGCGTCGATGCGCTCCTGCCGCCGGCCCAGCAACGGGTTCCCGAACCCGCTGCCGAATCCGGAGACCGCGCGCTCAGTTGAGGGCCAGGCCGAATCCGTTGGCGATGAACTTCGCCATGTGCGCACGGGTGACGAGCCCGGAGGGCTTGAACGTGCCGTCGACGTATCCGTCGATCGAACCTATCGCCCAAAGGTAGTTGACGTGGCGGCAGTAGGCGCTGGTGACGGAGACATCCGGGAAGTGGCTACTGCCGCCGGCCGCGCAGTTGTAGCTGCGCGGCGAACCCGACTGGTTGAATGTCCCGGAGGCGGGAACGTTGGCGTCGCCTCCCCGGGCGGCGCCGGCGATGAGCACCGCCATCAGTGCGCGCGTCGTGCTCGCGGTGGGGCAGGCATGCTGTGCGTCCGAGCACTGGAAGCTCACGTTGACGCCTTGCGATGCGAGGAAGTGGACTTGCTTGCACCCTACGTCGGTCGGCAGGATGTCCGCGAAGCGCGACGTTCCGCCGGAGGCGCAATTGTACGGTGACGCCCCGACGCTGCCGCTCACCGGGATCGCCGCGTCGCCGAGGGGCGCGAGCATGCCTCGCGCGGCGAACATCATCGACTGCACGCCCGTACTGGTAGAAGACGGGGCGAACGTTCCGTCGGCGTAGCCCTGGGTGACGTTGTTGTGGACCATCTCCTCCACGAAGCCGTAGAAGGCGTCCGACGCGGGCATGTCGCTGAACGTCTGCCCCACGTGCACGGTGATCGACTTCGTGTTGCCGGTCGACAGCGTCTCCTTCAACGTGACATCCCAGTGCAACGTCGGTCGTACCGCCGGGTTGCCGACGGTGATGCGATAGCAGTTGCCGGTCGCGGTGCGACAGTCCGCCGTGGCACCTGCCGCGATGGTCCCGTATCCTGCGCTGCTGTCATTGATCGTGTACGTGCCGCCGGCCGGACCGGCGAAGTTCGAGATCGTGCCGGTAACGCTTGCGGACGCAGTCGAGCCATTTCGCCAGAAGGGCTCGAGCATCACCGACTCGCCGGGCTCGAGCACGCCGTTGAGGCCGCCGGTGGTTCCGGTCGCGGCATGCAAGTCCACGGGTGACGACACGAGCGTGAGTTGGGGCGATGCGGCGGGGGAGACGGAGATGTAGCCCGTTCGCGTGAGCGTATTGCTGCCGCCCGGGCCCGTGACGGTGAGTGCGACCGTGTAGGTGCCGGCGCTGGCGTAGCTGCGCGAAGGATTGGCGACCGTGCTGGTGCCGCCGTCGCCGAAGGTCCAGGCGTAGCTCGTGATCGAGCCGGTCGACAGGTTCGTGAAGTTGACGGTCAGCGGAGCGTTACCCGTCGTGACGCTGGCCGTGAACGACGCTGTCGGGGGAGGCACGCTCACCGTGAGGTAGCTGGTCCGCGTCTGGGTGTTGGTGCCGCCGGGACCCGAGACCGTGAGCGCCACCGTGAACGTTCCCGTGGTCGTGTACGTGTGGCTTGGATTGGCCGCGGTGCTGGTGCCGCCGTCGCCGAACGTCCACGCGTACGAGGTGATCGTGCCGGTCGATGCGCCGCTGCTGAAGTTGACCGCCAGCGGAACCGGCCCGGAGGTCTTGTCGGCGACGAACGATGCTACCGGGACGGCGGGAGCGACCGCGCTCACCTCGTTCGAGTACGCGCTCTCGGCGCCGGTCGACCCGACCGCGGTAACGACGAAGTAGTAACGCTGGCCGGAAGTGAGCCCGGTGACGGTGGCCGACGTGGCGGCACCGGTGTTGATCGAATTCGGGTAGGTGCCAGACGAACTGCCGTAATAGAGGCGATAGCTCGTCGCACCGGCCGAAGGATCCCAGGCAAGCGTCATCGACGCGGCCCAGCCCGCGCCGGCGACGCACATCAGGAACAGGAAGGCAAAAAGACGTGTCAAGGCTCCGTCCCGGACAGGACGCAGCCTTTCGATGGAATTGAGTGCATCGTTACCTACAACTTTGCGCATGGCCGGGACGCCTTGGGCAACAACGTTGCCGTATGACGTAGGCATATTACTGGTGGAACAAGGCTTTGTCTAGCTGCCGTTCGTCATAATCCCTGTGTCTTTTGTCGAAAATGCACGACACACTAAATGTTAGCTACAATTTTAGACTATCCAACGCCTTTGCAAAAGGGATCGGCAAGCATTAAAGCATGCAAAAAACGGGCAAGCCTGCGGCGGGCGGCCTTCCGCCGGTTGGGTACTTGAGCAGGGAAGCCCCGATCTTCGGGGCAGGGCATGGCGCGTCGGTGTACCAGCAGACGGGCACCCTCCTGGCCGCCGGCGGTATCGCGCGCTTGCGGCGCTGCCGCAGGTGCCGCTCGGCGGGCAATTCCGCCGGGATACGGCGTGCAGGATGGACCGCACGCCAGATGAATTCGGTGGTAGGCGCGATTGGACTCGAACCAACGACCCCCACCATGTCAAGGTGGTGCTCTAACCAGCTGAGCTACGCGCCTTCCGAATAACCATCGATTATAGCGCCAGCCCGTCCCTGCGGCAATTCGTCCGTGTTCCGAGCGCCCGACGGCGCCTTGCCGGCCAGCGGCTGGCGCTAGACCTTCCCGACGGCAATCCAAAGCGCGCCGATGAGGATCGGCTGGTGCACCATGTAGACGAGGAGGCTGTGCCGCCCGAGCCATTGCACGGTCCTTGGCAGGCGGGCGAGCGCCGCGACCGGCGCGAAACCTCGTCGGACGAGCACATGCCCTGCCGCGACCCCGACCAGCATGACGCCGGTCCAGGGAGCGAGCGGAACGTAGTCCTCGGTGACCGGCTTGCCGGTCATGAACCCGATCCAGCCGAGGGTGCGCGAATCGAACACCGGCGAGGCGATGAGGTTGCCCGCGGCGATCACCGCAAGTCCCGCGCACAACGCGATCCAGGGACGCCCAGCGAGCGGGCGGATCAGGACGAGCGAGACGGCGATCGCGTGCAGCACGCCGAACCAGATGAAGCTTCGCGGGAACACGAGATAGCTGCCTACGGAGACCCCCACCGCGCATGCGGCAATCCGCCCTGTGTGGAGCCAGAATCGTTCGCGCCCGCGCGCGCTCGATTGCGCGAGGACGAGGCTCACGCCCGCGAGGAGCAGGAACGAGGACAGGATGAGCGTGCGGGCATGCAGCCAGAAGGGGTCGCGGTAGAAGTCGTGCGCCGTCACGCGAAACCACGCGAGGTCGAATGCGAAGTGGTAGGCAACCATCGCGACGACCGCGAGCCCGCGCAGCGCGTCGATGCCCGCGATGCGCGCGGGCGGCGGCTTCAGCGCAGGCTGCCGCGCCATGCGATGCGCACGCCTCCGTTCGCGTCGCGCGTTCCCAGCGCGGCGATCGCGCCTGCGATTTTTTCCGGCGCGTTGGGCGCAGGCGTGAGCGTCGCATCGACCGTGGCGCCGCCGCCGGCCGCGAACGTCACGTTGCCGTCGACGCGCACGTCACCGCCCGTGTTGGTGAGGCGTCCCGCGATGCGCGACTCCTGCGGCGCGCCAACGAACTGCACGGTGCCGAGGTCGGCTGCATTGTCGCCCGACGCGATGCGCGCATCGCGCCAGCGGGCCTCGAAGCCGCCCGTCTTCGCCTTCTCGGTCCACGTGAGATCGCCGGCGGTGACGGTCACGGTCCCACCGAACGAAGGCATGGGCTTGATCGAAAGCGTGCCGAACACGGCCTGCGCCGGCATCTCGACGCGGAGGTCGCGGATGCGCACGCCGCCGTCGACCATCTCGATCGTCCCGCTGGGCGAAGCACCGCCCGCGGGCTTCAGCGTGACGGCGTTGATGCCGCGCGCAATGTCGCTCTTGGAGATGGTCCAGGCCACGGGCATGCGCCACGTGCCGGAGCCGTCGGTCAGCACGCCCTTGCCGTCCCACACGGTGCCCCCCGCGTCTGAGAGGCGGAGTTTGCCCTGGCTGCGCGACGCGATGCGGTCCTCGACCAGG
>CAZIZD010000074.1:0-13901 GCA_964543615.1 uncultured Alcaligenaceae bacterium
CAGGCGCGGCCGGCCTGCCGCCGCCCGTGCCGACGATCATGCGCGCCGCCGCCAACGTGATGAAGGCCGTGGCCTACCGCATCTGAGCCTTCGCGGCCTTGAGCGCCGCGAGCCGCGCTGTGCGCACGGCCTTCGCGATAGCATCGTCGCGGCTCTTATCCTTGGCCCTTCCCGCTTCCCTTGCCTGCGCGTGCGCCGCAGCATGGCGCGCGATGCTGCCCGCATCGACACCTTTCACGACCGCGAGCGCGGCGCGCAGCGCCGCCCCCGGCGCGTAGTCCTGCGATCGCCCGGGGCGGGAGCACGCATCCGCGGCGCAGGCATCGAGCACCATCGCAAGACGCTCGGGACGCCGTAACGCGTCCATCGAAGACAGGAGATCGAGGGTCGTGGCCGGTCGAAGCTCGGCCGCGCGATGCACGGTTCCGTGGAAACGCGCGGTAAGCTCCGCGATGTCGCGCCAATCCTGCGGCACGCGCAGTCGCTCCGACACGCCGCGCGCAAGTCGCACGCTGCGCTGCTCGTGCGCGATGTGGCGCGGCAGGTCGTCCGGTCGCGACGTCGCCTTGCCGAGATCGTGCACGAGCACCGCGTATCGCGACGGCAGTTGCGCCCCGTGCGCCGCCGCCCAGTCTAGGGCCTGGCATACATGGACGCCGGTGTCGATCTCCGGATGGTGCGCGGGCGGCTGCGCGATGCCGAACAGCGCATCGACTTCGGGCAGCAGCGCCGCGAGTGCGCCGCACGCGCGCAGGACCGCGATCATGCGCGAAGGATGCGCTTCCATGAGTCCGCGCGCGATCTCCTGCCACACGCGTTCGGCCGCCAGGGTGGACAGCTCGCCCGACGCGACGAGCTCGCGCATGAGCGCCTCGGTCTCGGGCGCCACCGCAAAGTCGAAGCGCGCGGCAAAGCGCGCCACGCGCAGGACGCGCAGGGGATCCTCCGCGAACGCCGCCGACACGTGGCGCAGGATGCCGGCCGCAAGATCCGCGGAACCGCCGCACGGGTCGATCAGCGTGCCATCCTCGGCGCGCGCCATGGCGTTGATCGTCACGTCGCGGCGTACGAGGTCCTCCTCGAGCGAGACGTCGGGCGACGCGAAGAACTCGAATCCGCGGTAGCCGCGGCCGTGCTTGCGCTCGGTGCGCGCGAGCGCGTATTCCTCGTGCGTCTCGGGATGCAGGAACACGGGAAAGTCGCGTCCGACCGGACGGAACCCGGACGCGAGCATCGTCTCGGGGGTGGCGCCCACGACGACGTAGTCGCGGTCCGCCACTGGCCTTCCGAGCAGTTCGTCACGCACCGAGCCGCCGACCCGGAAGATGCGCACGGGCTGCGGCAGCGCCCGCTTCATGGCGTTACCGGCCGCTCTCGGCGCGGTAGCGGTCGAAGGGACTGCGCCGGGCGGACGGCGAGAGGTAGGTGGGCGCCACCGACTCGAGCGTCGCGGGCGTCAGGCCGAACACCGCCGGGAACGGGCACTCGCATACGTTGTCGCGGCGCATCGACGCCAGGTTGTCGCGCGTCATGATTTTGCCGGGCAGGTGCTCGAGCACCGTCGCCATCGCGCTCGACAGCGTGGGGCCGAGCTTCAGGATGGGCCGCACCGAGCCCGTGATGTCGCCAACGTACGCCACGAGCTCCTGCAGGGTATAGACCTTGGGCCCGCACAGGTCATAGCGGCTGCCGAACGTGATCTCGTCCTCGAGCGATTGCAGGAAGCACTGCGCGACGTCGCCGACGTAGACGGGCTGGAAGCGGGCGTTCGGCGAGGCGAGCGCGATCACCGGCGCCATGCGCGCGAGGGTGGCGAACATGTTGAGGAAGTTGTCGTCGGGACCGAAGATCACCGAAGGCCGGAACGTCGTCCACGCGAGGCCCGACGCGGCGACCATCGCCTCCGCCGCCGCCTTGCTGCGCAGGTACCGCGACGGCGCGTCCGCGCTCGCGCCAAGCGCGCTCATGTGCAAGAGGCGCGGTACGCCTGCGTTGTGGCACGCCGCGATGACCTTGCGCGGAAGCTCCGCATGCACGCGATCGAACGTGTTGCCGCCCGACTCGCTGATGATCCCGACGAGGTTGACTACCGCGGCGCTTCCCGCGAACAGGCGGTCGAGCGCCTTCTGCTCGTGAATGTCCTCCTCGACCACCTCGATGGTGGGGAGCAGGATGAGGTCCCGCACGTCCTCGCGCCGGCGCGTGGGCACGACGACGCGATGGCCCTCCGTCACGAGCCTCGACACGACGTGACGGCCGACGAAGCCGCCTCCCCCAAGTACGACGATCGTCGAATGCGCCATGCTATTGACCGAGGGTTCCGGAGCTCGCGACCGTCCCGCTGCGGGGTGCGACCACGCCGAGCAGCGTCGTGAGCGACGCCGACGACGGGCTTCCCAGCGACTGCCCGTACACCATCGCGTTGGCGAGCACCTTCTTCACGTAATCGCGCGTCTCGTTGAAGGGAATGGTCTCGACCCAGATCGCGCCCTCGAGCGGCGCCGGCGGACGCCACGCCTGCGCGCGCCCCGGACCCGCATTATAGGCGGCTGCCGCGAGCGCCGGCATCCGGTCGAGGCGCTCGAACCAGTACTTGAAGTAGTACGCCCCGAACTGCGTGTTGAGGTCGGTGCTGCCGATGCGCGAGGGCTGGTAATCGTTGCGCGCGAGCTGCTTTGCAACCCACTTTGCCGTGCCCGGCATCAGCTGCATGAGGCCGACCGCTCCGGCCGAAGACACGATGTCGGGGATGAAGCGCGATTCCTGGCGCGCGATGCCGTACAGCATCGCGACGTCGATGTCGTGGGCCCTGGCTGCGGCGTCGAAGTCGCTCCGGTACGGCGCGAGATAGCGCAGCGTGTAGTCGTGGCGGGCCTGGGTGCGGTCTGCCGCGTTGATCGCGCGATCGTAGAGGCCGGCGCGGCGGGCGTAATCGGCGGCGATGAGAAGGTTCTCGTCGGACAGGCCGCGCGTAATGTAGGCCCACTCGCGCACCGAGTCCTGCCGCATATCGAGCTCGACCAGCTTCACGACGCGCTTGACGGCGGCGCGATCGGCGAATGCCGCGAGCGCGCCGGACGGCGGCTCGATGGGGTTGCTCACGGGCACCACGAAGCGCTGCTCGCGCGCCTCGAAAGCGAGCATGCCGTAGAAGCTCGTCTCGCTGGCGAGCGAGGCGAGGATCGCGCGCCCCTCGTCGCGCTTGCCCTTGGCGATGAGTGCGCGCGCGCGCCAATAGCGCCACGCGGATTCGTCACGCTGCGGCGGCGGCATCGCGTCGACGGCCGCCGCCACGTCGTCCCAGGAAAGGGCGCGCAGTGCCGCGCGCACGCGCCATGCGTGGGCGTCGGCGGTGGTGATCGCGTCGCCCGCTTCGCGATACCAGTCGTTGGCCGACGGATGCAGCTGGCGGGCCGCGTGAAACGCAAGGCGCCCATTGCCGTAGCGGAGGTCGCCCTCGGGAAGCTTGTCGCGCCATTTGACCCACGCGCCGCGGGTGGCGCCGGCATCGCTGCGTGCAGCGCGCTCGAGTGCCAGCAGCGCGAGGTCGCGTCCGCTTGTCGTGGTCCACGCGAACTGGCCCTTCGAAAGCGCGTTCAGCGGATCGCGGGTGACCGCACTGAACTCGGCGTCCGCGATCCGATCCTTGCCCGGCAGGTCATTGCCAAGCGACTGCGCGAGCCGCACGTTGCCGGCTTCGACCGCGAGCCGGAAACGCGCCCGGCGATCGGCGGTGGCAATGGCCCCTTTCGCGATCAGCGCGGCAAACGCGGGATCGCACGCATCGGGCGTGCTCGCACCCGTGAACCACAGGGGCAGCGCCTCCGCGACGGCGGCTTCACCGTCGCGCTGCCACTTGAAGAGCACGTTGAAGCAGGCAAGCTCGACGTCTTCGCTGGCCGGCGCCGCGTAATCGGCGCCGAAGCGCTGCCACAGCGCGCGGCGTCCGAGGAACTTCAGCCACTCCGTGCGCAGGCGGTCGGCGAGCGGGGTGTTGGGGTACTTCTCGAGGTATGCCCGGATGGCTTCGGGCGAGGCGTCCTCCATGCCGAGGCGAAGCTGCCAGTACGCGACATAGGGCGCGAGGACGTGACCGGACAGCCTCGGCGCAGCCGCGGCCAGCCTGGCGCGATCCCCTTTCTCGAACGCCGCCCGGGCGGCGAGGAAGTCGGCATCGGATTGCGCGAGCGCGCTCGATGCGAGCGCCCACGCGAAGGCGGCGGTGAGGACGGGTCTGGCAAAGGAGGTCTGCATGTCGTGTCATTGTCCGCGAGCTCGCCTCATGGAAGCAAGAAGCGGGCGCGGGGTATGCCGTGAGATCGTCGATCCTGTCTAACGTTCCACGTCGCCCAGCCGACGACCAGAACGTCGAATGCTAAGATTCCAAAGGAGTGGCACGGGGGCCGCACGGGGAGCGAACGGGCATGGCGCAGCGCAAGGCGGCACCGCTTGCAGGCGTGGTGATGGGCAGCGACAGCGACTGGGAGATCATGAAGCACGCGGTCGCGCAGCTCGACGCCTTCGGGATCCCCAACGAGCCGCGGGTATTGTCCGCGCACCGTATGCCCGACGACATGTTCGAGTACGCCGAGGACGCGGGACCGCGCGGATTGCGGGTGATCATCGCGGGCGCCGGCGGCGCGGCGCACCTGCCCGGCATGCTCGCGGCGAAGACCATCGTTCCCGTGCTCGGTGTCCCCGTCCCGTCGAAGTACCTGCGCGGCGAGGACTCGCTGCATTCGATCGTGCAGATGCCCAAGGGCATCCCCGTGGCGACGTTCGCCATCGGCGAGGCCGGGGCCGCGAACGCCGGCCTCTTCGCCGTTGCGATCATTGCCGGCACCGATCCCGCGGTCGCGCGCAAGCTCGCGGCGTTCCGCACGAAGCAGACGGCCACGGCCCGCGCCATGCGCGTGCCCCCGCCCTAGACGGAGCGCATCGTGGCGGCGATCGCGCCGGGCGCTTGGCTCGGCCTGCTCGGCGGCGGTCAGCTCGGCCGCATGTTCTGCATGGCGGCGCAGAGCCTCGGCTATCGCGTCGTCGTTCTCGATCCCGGCAGCGAAGGTCCGGCGGCGAGCGTGGCAGACCGGCACCTGGCCGCGGATTACCTCGACGCCGACGCGCTCGCCCAGCTCGCCCGCCTCGCCGCGGCCGCGACGACCGAGTTCGAGAACGTTCCCGCCGCGGCGCTCGACTTCCTCGCGCGAAGCGCCCGCGTCACGCCGTCGGCGTCGAGTGTGGCCATCGCCCAGGATCGCATCAGCGAGAAGACGTTCCTCGCGGGTCACGGATTCGCGGTCGCGCCGCACGCGGTGCTGCGCGGCGCCGGCGACGTCGACCGCGCCAACTTCGATCCGTTGCTTCCCGGCATCGTCAAGAGTGCCCGCTTCGGCTACGACGGCAAGGGACAGATCGCGGTGGCGACGTCCGACGACGTGCGCGAGGCCTGGCGCACGATGAAGACGCAGGCGTGCGTGCTCGAGAAGCGCATCGACCTTGCGTGCGAGGTGTCGGTGGTGGTCGCGCGCAACGAGCGCGGCGAGACCACGACCTGGCCCGCCTCCGAGAACCGGCATCGCGACGGGATCCTCGACGTGTCGATCGTGCCTGCGCGTGTCGATGCCTCGCTCGCGGAGCGCGCGCGAGAGATCGCGACCGGCGTCGCCGAGGCTCTCGATTACCGGGGAGTGCTCTGCGTCGAGATGTTCGTCGCACGCGACGGCGCGCTGCTCGTCAACGAGATCGCGCCGCGCCCCCACAACAGCGGCCATTTCACGATCGACGCGTGCGTCACGTCGCAGTTCGAGCAGCAGGCGCGCGTGCTCGCCGACCTTCCGCTCGGCGACACGCGCCAGCACACGCCCGCGGTGATGGTGAACCTGCTGGGCGATCTTTGGTTCGCGGAGGGCCGGCAACGCGAGCCCGCGTGGAGCGAGGTGCTGCGGCACCCCTGCGCAAAGCTGCATCTCTATGGCAAGGCAGAGCCACGCCGCGCGCGCAAGATGGGGCACGTGACGTGCCTTGGGGAGACGCTCGCGGACGCGCTCGCGACCGCCCGCGCGATCAAGGGCATCCTCCGCATTCCGGGTGCCGACGAGATCTAGTTCACCTCGGCAGGTTCCCTAGCGCTTCTTCGGCTTGGCCGCCGCTTCCTTGCGCATCGCTCCCACGGGAAGCTGTGCGATGCGCTCGTACTCGGGGTCGGTCCATCGCCCGCCCTGCGCCAGGTAATCCGCGCACATGGGCGTGGCGTCGTTGCCCCAGAAGATCTCATCACCCGCGGCCAGCGTGGGCACACCGAAGATGCCGCGCGCGATCGCTTCGTCGGTGTTGCGGCGCAACTGCTCCTTGACCTCGGGTTCGGCGATGCGCCGGTCCGCGTCCGGGAGGCGCAGATCCGCGACGAGTTCGGCCCATTCGATCGGCAGGTCCGGCAGGCGCCCGTCGCGCCACACGAAGCGGAAGATCGCGTGCACCGCATCGGGCGCGCAGTCGCAGGCGACGGCGAGCCGCAGCAAGGGGAGCGGGTTGAACGGATGCTCGTGCGGCATCTTGAACGGGATCTGCAGGCGCCGCGCCTCCCACAGCGCGAAGCGGTAGGTGAACGTGCGCTTGTTCGCGATCTCCGCGGGACCCTTGTGGTTGTTTGCCGCAAGCAGGCCCGCAAACAGCACGGGGCGATAGCGGATGCGCGTCTTCGCTCCCAGCAGGTGCAACCTCTCGCTCTGCAAGTACGCGAAGGGCGAGATGAAATCGAAGTACCAGTCGACGGTCGCCATGCCGGCCCGCAGTCGTCAGGGAAGATTGGAGGAAGAAAGCGCCGCGCGCCTGTGCGCGATAGCATCCAGGACGTCACGGCGTGCGCCGTCGTCGAGCAGGCTCCACGACGCGATCTCGTCGATGGTGCGCAAGCAGCCTTCGCATAGACCCGTGGCGGCATCCATGCGGCACACGCTGATGCAGGGCGAAGCAACCGAAGGCATGCGGTCCGCGTCCATCTCAGTACTCCCGCGCCACGTCGACCACGCCGCTCACGGACTCGCCGCGCTCCATCGCGCGGATCTTGCCCGCGATCTGCTCGACCGTCTCGCCGGGCATCGTGAGCCCGGCGACATGCGGCGTCATCGTGATCGCAGGGTGCCGCCAGTACGCGTGCGACGAAGGCAGCGGCTCGGCGGCGAAGACGTCGAGCGTCGCACCGGCGAGCTTGCCCTCGTCGATGAGCGCGAGGAGGTCGTCGTCCACGAGCACGTTGCCACGCCCGACGTTCACCACGTGCGCGCCGTCGGCCAGGTGCATGAGCACACGGCGATCGAGCAGTCCCGCCGTCAGCTTTGTCGCGGGCAGCACGTTGACGAGCAGGTCGAGCCCCGCGAGGAACGGGACGAAGTCGCCTGCGAAGCAGCGCACGCCCTCGATGGACTTGGGCGAACGCGCGTAACCGCGCACGGGAAATCCTTGCGCCGCGAGTGCGCGTGCGATGGCGCCGCCGATCACGCCGAGCCCCATCACGCCGCACTGCACCTCCGCCGGCGTGCGCGGAGGCCACTGCTTCCACACGCCCGCGTGTTGCTGCACGCGATAGGTGTCGAGGCGCTGCACGAAGCGCATCGCCGCCGTCGAGACGTAGCGCACCATCTGCGACGCCATGCCCGCGTCCTCCACCTTCACGATGGGCACCGGCGGAAGGTTCGGCATGCGCAGCACGTGACGCACGCCGGCGCTCACAGTGAAGATCGCCTTGGGCGACGGCTGCTCGAGGAAGAAAGTCGCGGAGGACTGCGCCACCACGGCGTAATCGGCGCGCACGACCTCAGTGCGCGCCGGCGCGTCCGGCTCGTGCAGCAGCACCGTCGCATCGGGCAACGCGGCCTCGAAGAAGCCGACCCAAGGGGACGCGTCCTCCGCCGAAAGCGACAGCGCGAGGTTCACGGCTTCAGGGACTGCGGCGTTGCGACGGCTCGAACCAGCCCACGATTCGATTGACCATGCGCGCGATCATCCGCCACACCTTGGGAATGATCCAGATGGTGAACGCGACGAGTGCCACGAGCACGCACAGCGCCGCGATCGGATACGCGAACGCGAGCCACAGCACCGTGCCGACCGCGAGCTCCTCGCCGAACGACGCCGCCCAGTTCGAGAACGGCTCCGGAGACGTGTTGATGAGCGCACGGCTGCCGGACTTCGCGAGGTGGCTGCCCGCCGCGAGCGTTCCGCCCACGATGGCCGCCGCGATCATCCACGCGGTCGACGACTCGCCGAACACGCTCGCGGCGAGCGCGGCCCCGGCCGGGATGCGCACGAACGTCTGCACGAGGTCCCACGCCGAGTCCACACCCGGGATCTTGTCGGCGAAGAACTCCACGCAGCACATGAAGCCGGAGGCGGCGAGCACCAGCGGATGAGCGAGCACCATGAGCCCCAGTGGCAGCTCGATCCAGTGCAGGTAGCCGAGCCCGCCGAGAATGAACAGCACCGCATAGAGCCGGAGGCCGCTCGCCCAGCCGACGGTGACCGCAAGTGCCACGAGTTGCCAGGTGTCGAACGTCGCCAGAGCGCTCGTCACTTCGGTCACTTGTCCTTGCGCAGCTCCGCGGGAATCCACGCCGCCTGCCGCTTGCCCAGGAAGGCCGCCACGCCTTCCTTGCCCTCGGGGGAAGCGCGCACGTCGGCAATGCGCTTGACCGTGTCGGCAATGACCTTCGCGTCGACGGGCTTGTGCGCGACCGCACGGATGAGCGCCTTGCATTCGCGCTGCGCCTGCGGCCCGGCGATGAGGAGCGGGCCCAGCATCTCGTTCACGCGATCGTCGAGCTGCGTCAGCGGAACGATGTCGTGCAGTAGGCCCAGGCGATAGGCCTCGGCGGCTTCGAAGCGCTCGGCGCTCAGGAAGTAACGCCGCGCCTGGCGCGCGCCGATCGCCTCGATGACGTAGGGCGAGATGGTCGCGGGCAGGAGGCCGAGCTTGGCCTCGGTGAGCGCGAACGAGGCTTCCACCGCACCGATCGCGACGTCGCAGCAGGCGATGAGACCGACGCCGCCGCCGAAGGCATTGCCGTGCACGCGCGCAACCGTGGGCTTGGGCAGGTCGTTGAGCACGCGCAGCATTTCCGCGAGGGCTTCCGCGTCGGCCATGTTCTGCGCGCGGCTGTAGCCCGCCATCTTCTTCATCCAGTTGAGATCCGCGCCGGCGCAGAAGCTCTTGCCGTTTCCGGTGAGGATGACGACGCGAACCTCGTCGTCCTTGCCGAGCGCCGTGAGGCCCTGGATGAGCTCGGCGATGAGGACCTCGTTGAACGCGTTGTGCAGGTCGGGCCGGTTGAGCACGACGATGCCGATACCGTTGCGCTTGGTGATCTCGATCGTGGTGAACGCGGGCGTTTTCTTCTTCGGCATGGGCATGGAATGGTTAAGGGCGCGGATGTCCGGGCATGAGCTCGTACGGATGACGCCAGCGCGGCTGCTCGCGGATGCGTGCGAGCCAGGCCGCGATGTTGGGGTGCGACGCCTTCCAGTCGACGCCGATCTCGTCGTCGAAGAAGAGATAGCCGCAAAGCGAGAGGTCGGCCGTCGTGATGCGGTCGCCCACGACGAACGCGCGGCCGGCAAGGTGTGCATCGAGCACGCTCCAAGCAGCTTCCGCGCGTTTGCGGAACTCGGCCATGGCGTCGGGATTGGGGTCCTTGGCGAGCGCGCGCATGAAGCGATACGTCGCGGTATAGCTCGTGAGCTTGTGGTTGTCGAAGAGCGTCCAGCGCAGGATGTCGCGCCGCTCCTCGTCGTTCGCGGGTCCGAAGCGTCCCAGGGTCGTGGCGAGGTAGTCGAGGATCACGCCCGACTGCGACAGCCGCTGCCCGCGGTGCTCGAGCACGGGCACCTCGCCCATGACGTTGATGGCGCGGTAGGCGGGCGTGCGCGTCTCGCCGTTGAAATAATCGACGAAGCGCGGCGACCAGTCCGCGCCGGCCAGCTCGAGCGCGAGCGCCGGCTTGTAGGCGTTGCCGGACTGCGCGAAGCAATGGAGCATGTATTCAGCCATGGAAGGTCCGGGACATCGCCCGCATCAGAACCCGCCCTCGCGCAGCCAGCGCTCGATCTGGTCGAAGCGGTCGAGCCCCCAGAAGGACTCGCCGTCAACGATGACGAACGGCGATCCGAACACGCCGGCCGCGATGGCACCCTCGACCTCGCGCTTCAGCGCGTCCTTGAAGACGGGGTCGTCGATGGCCAAGCGTGCCTGCGCGGCATCGAGGCCCTGCTCGCCCGCCACTTCCGCGGCGACGTCCGGCTTGCTGATGTCGCGTCCCTCGACGAAGAATGCGCGATACAGCGCCTTGGCAATGCGCGCCCCGTCGCCAGCCCGGTGCGACTCCGCCCACAGCACGATCCGCGACGGCGCCTGCGCGGGGATGGGAAACACCGGCGGCATGTTGAACGCGACGTCGTGGAAGCGCGCGCTGCGCGCGAAATCGTGCTTCGAGTAAGGCCCTTTCACCGGCACCTCGGTGAGCGGGGCGGCGCCAGTCTGCTTGAACACGATGCCGAGCAGCATCGGGTGCCACGCGACGGAGCGGCCGTGGCGCGCGGCGAGCGCCTCGATCTTTTCCGAGGCGAGGTAGCCATAGGGCGACGAGAAGTCGAAGTAGAAGTCGATGGGATTCATGATCATCGCCTATATTAGCGCGCGCCCGATCACGAGGCGCTGGATGTCGCTCGTGCCCTCGTAGATCTGGCAGACGCGGACGTCGCGATAGATGCGTTCCACCGGAAAGTCGCTCACGTAGCCGTAGCCGCCGTGAACCTGGATCGCGTCGGAGCACACGCGCTCGGCCATCTCGGTGGCGAAGAGCTTGGCCATCGACGCCTCCTTGAGGCACGGCTCGCCGGCGTCGCGCAGCGAGGCGGCGTGCCACACGAGCTGCCGGGCCGCCTCGACCTGCACGGCCATGTCGGCCAGCCGGAAGTTCACGGCCTGGTGCTCGCCGATGGGCTTGCCGAACGCCACGCGCTCCCGCGCGTAGGCAAGCGCGTGCTCGAGCGCCGCGCGCGCCATGCCGACGGCCTGCGCGGCAATGCCGATGCGGCCGGCCTCGAGGTTCGCGAGCGCGATGCGATATCCCGCACCCTCGTCCCCCAGCCGGTTGGCGGCGGGAACCTCGCAGTCCTCGAACACGATCTGCGCCGTGTCGGAGGCATGCTGTCCGAGCTTGTCCTCGACGCGGGCAACGTTGTAGCCCGGCGTGCGCGTGTCGACGATGAACGCCGAGATGCCCTTCTTGCCGGCCGCCTTGTCGGTGACCGCGAAGACCACCGCAACGTCGGCGTTCTTGCCGGTCGTGATGAACTGCTTCACGCCGTTCAGCACGTAGGCGTCGCCGCGCTTCTCCGCGCGCGTCGCGATCGCGCCCGCGTCCGAGCCCACGTGCGGCTCCGTGAGGCAGAAGCACCCGAGCTGCTCGCCGCGCGCGAGCGGCTTGAGATAGCGCTCCCTTTGCGCGTCGCTGCCGAACGCGAGGATGGGTCCGCACACGACGGAGTTCTGCACGCTCACGATCGTCGACGTCGCGCCGTCGCCCGCGGCGATCTCCTCGAGGGTGAGCGCGAGGGAGACGTAGTCCATCGCGGCGCCGTCCCATCGTTCGGGCACGACCATCCCGAGCGCCCCGAGCTCGCCCAGCTTCCGCAGGGCCTCGCGGGGGAAGATCGACTCGCGGTCCCAGCGGGCCGCATGGGGGGCAAGCTCGGCTTGCGCGAACGCGCGCATGGTGTCGCGCACGAGCTTCTGTTCTTCGCTAAGCAGCATGGGTCGCGCCGCGGCGCGGCGCCTCCGTACGGTTCAAGAGGAAGATGCCGCCGATCACCAGCGCTCCACCGGCGATCATCGACAGCTCGAGAGGCTCGCCGAGCACGAGGACGCCGAGCGCCACGGCGAACACCGGCACCAGATTGATGAACACCGACGCGCGCGCCGCGCCGATGCGACGCACGCCGTCGTAGAAGAGCACCAGCGCGATCGCAGTGCCGAAGATCGCGAGGAACGCGATCGCCGCCCATGCGCGCAAGGAAACGCCCTCGGGCATGACGGCGCCCATGAACGCGGCGGCAAGCACGAGCATGACGGTGCCGGCGATCGCCGACCACGTCGTCGATGCGATGGTCGACATCCCCGGCAGCATGCGGCGCGCGACCAGCGTGTTGGCCGCCCAGGAAAGCGGGCATCCGAACATCACGATCTCGCCGGCGCCGAGGGCGCCGTCCGCCAGTCGCAGGGGATTGCCGTGCCCGAGAACCACCGCGACCCCCACGAGCGCTATGGCGATGCCGATCACTTTGTTGCGCGTGAGCCGCTCGTGCAGGAACAGCGACGCCGCGAGCAGCGTGACCGCGGGATTGAGGGCCATGATGAGCGAAGCGCGCGAAGCGGGAACGCGCGCGAGGGCGTACATGAAGCACAGGTTGAACACGAACACGCCGGTGGCGCCCATGAGCACGAGGCCCATCCACTGGCGCGGCGTCGGTCGGGGAAGCCCGCCTTCCATCGCAAAGGCCAGGATCAGGAGCGCAGCGATCGCGAGGGCATAGCGCCACAACGCAACGGTGACGGCCGGCATCTCGGGCGAGGCGATGCGTCCACCGATGAAGGTGCCGCCCCAGAAGAGCGCCATCAGCGTCAGCTTGCCGTAGACGGCGACCGGTCGTCCCGTCATCGACGCGCCTTCGCGCTCACCGGCGATCGTCCAGCGCGAGCCGCGCCGCGAGCGCCGCGAACACCGACGCAAGCGCACGCTTCGACCAGACGGACCATCCGGGCCGCGCGGCGAACCACTTGCGCACGCCCGAGGCTGCGAGGACGAACAGCGAGTCGCCGACGAGGTGCACGACGACCTGCGTCGCGCCGAGGACGAGCGATTGCGCGAGCACGCTGCCGCGCGACGGATCGATGAACTGCGGGAACAATGCGATCTGGAACATCGCGACCTTGGGGTTGAGGATCGCGGTGATCACGCCGTCGCGGTACAGCCTGGCGGTGGGCGCGATCGCAGCCGTGTTCGCCGCCGGCACCACGTCGGGCGCGCGCCACGTCGTCCACGCAAGCCACGCGAGGTAGATCGCTCCCGCGATGCGGATGGAGTCGTACGCGAGCGGCACCGCCGCGAGCAGCGCCGACAGACCGAGTGCCGCGGCGAGCACGTGGCAAAGAAATCCGGTCGCGGTCCCGGCCAGCGACACGAAGCCGGCGGCGCGGCCCTGCGCGAGCGTGCGCGACACGAGATAGAGCACGTTCGGTCCCGGCGTCGCGACCAGCGCAATGCACGCGAGCAGGAAGACGAGCCAGATGGAGAACGGGATCACCGGGACGGCGGCTACGCGAGCTCGATCCCGATGGCCGTCGCCTCGCCGCCGCCGATGCAAAGCGCCGCAACGCCGCGCTTCCTGTGCTTCGCGCGCAAGGCCCCGATCAGGGTCACGATGATCCGCGCGCCGGACGCACCGATCGGATGGCCCAGCGCGCACGCGCCGCCGTGGACGTTGACCTTGTCGTGCGGCAGGCCGTGCTCCTTCATCGCCGCCATCGTCACGACCGCGAAGGCCTCGTTGATCTCGAACAGGTCCACGTCCTTCGAGGTCCAGCCCGTCTTGCGGTACAGCTTCTCGATCGCGCCGACCGGGGCCGTCGAGAACCACGCGGGCTCCTGCGCGTGCGTGGCGTGCGCGACGATCACCGCGAGCGGGCGCAGGCCCAGCCGCTCCGCATGCGAGCGCCGCATGAGGACGAGCGCGGCCGCCCCATCGGAGATCGAGCTCGAGTTCGACGCGGTCTCGGTGCCTTCCTTGCGGAACTCGGGCTTGAGCGACGGGATCTTCTCGGGCGTAGCCTTCGGAGGCTGATCGTCATT
>CAZIZD010000075.1:0-13900 GCA_964543615.1 uncultured Alcaligenaceae bacterium
GTGCCCGAAATGCCCGGCCCGCTCCGGGCTATCAAGTTCAACGCCGCGAGCAAGGTGTTTCGCGTCGAAAAGGATATGCAGAACGCCGTAAAGGCGACGATCGATGAGGCGCGTCGTCTCATCAATTCAGCGAAATTCGATGACGCCATGCACCTCATCCGCCAAGTGGATGGGTGGGAAGACCAGTTTTTCTGTCGCCTTCTTCTGGGCAATTGTCTCTATGGCAAGGACGACTTCCGCGCCGCCGACCATGAGTACGAGGCCGCTTTAAGGATTGCGGAAACCATCAGCGGCACCGATGGCGCCGAGTTGCGGTCGATGGCCTTGAGCAATCGCAGCGCGGCGTTCCAGATGCAAAGGGATTACACCCTTGCCCTGGAGTTCTGTGATCGCGCCATCGCCGAGTACCCGCGCTGGCCGGGCGTTTGGAACAACAAACTTTCGACGCTGAACTTCATGCGCCGCCCGCTCGAGGCGACGTTTTATGACATGGAGGAGCTGTGGCCGGAGTGGCACACCGACCTTCACTTTCGCGAGCGGCTGGCCAACGACCCGGACCTGATCGGCGTTAATGAAACCTTAAGCCGCTACCTACAATCTAAGCAACGCCCAGATCCTCTGTCGAGGAGAGAAGCATGAGGAATGCATGGAATTGGTGCGCCCCACGGCTGGCGGTACTTGTGAGTTTGTGCGCCGTGGTGGTTGAGTGCATGGCTAAGACGCTTGCAGGTTGACCCGATACCCGCCCCGCTGCCAGCCGCTCCCCATCACCACACTTCTCTCCACATGTACAACGACAGCTCTGGCCCGTCTCGACCGACCGATCTCCAGATTGAAGAAGCGCGCGCCGTTATTGAGCACATCGTCGATCGCTTTTTGCACCTGAATTACCGCCTGGGCTACGACGCAGAGCGGTTGCATTACGTCCTCTGCACCATGCTGAAGGCGCGCATGCTCCTGAATGCGAGCGTTGCCCCCGAACGCGCCGCGCCACATGTCGATCCGCGTGAAGTCGACTGCTTCTTGCTTCTTTACTGGTTGGTCCTCGGCAAGAGCATTTCCGTCTTGCGCCGTCGCGCGCAACAAGTCAGCAGCCGCCGCGGTCGCCCGATCGATGACGAAGTGGCGGATAGACTCGCCGGCGACGCTCGCGACAAGGGATACACGGCGCTCCAAGATCAATACAACGGAAAGCCGGGTGGCTTTCGCTTTGACCCCGAGAAGCAAGATCTCACGCGCTGGGTTTCGTTGCTTGTCGGAAATGGCGTCTGGCGTGACGGCGGACTCGGTGGTGTCGTCGGCGAGTTCCTGAGACGTGAGGCCCGGCACCCAGAAGACAGTTGGGATCACGATGATGGTCCTTCGCTCGATATCGAGGCGGCGGATAATCTCTCGCCTGAAGAAGCGGCCGAGCAAAAGCAACGTCTTGCCCCCGCGCTAGCGCGGCTGCGCCAGCGTCCGTTCGAGCAGAGAATCTCTATCTCGGCGTATTTGGTCGTCAAATCGGAGGCGCAGAGCCTTGCGGTCGTTGACACGATCTTCGCAGGCGCCTTCGCCGCGTCGGAGCAGAAGAGGGCGAGACGCGCGCTGATCGACATCCTGAAAGCCTACGAACGCGCGCAACAAAGCTGCCTCCAGGACAAGACGATTTTCTACGCGGCCGCGGGTCATGTCCACACAACCAGCGGCACCGTGCGCCGGTGGCTGAACGCGTACCTCAAAGACGTCAACGGCGAAGACGACTCGGTCGAAATCGCTTAGGAGTCGTCTGGCCGAGAACTGTACGACGCGAGCCCTCCTCGCGGAGCAGCCGCTTCTCGCGGGCCTTGCCGCTCAAATGGCCCTGTAGCACGTGCGGCTCGACGCGGCGCCGCGCGATGCGCGACTGCCGGAGCGCACCCTGGATGTCCGCACCCAAGGACGCTTTCTTTGGCGACCGCGCGGGCTTCGGTCCCGCGCACGGAACCCTCGTTCGCCGTCGATCGCTCATGCGATGAGTCATCGCGCGGGCGCGTCTCCCGCCGTGGGGTTTGTCTCCCTCCCGCCTTTCGCAATCCGCAACAAATCCGTCACCGATTTGCAAAACAAACCCACTACCTTGGGGGTCCTCCGCTGCTTCGCCATTCACCCCACGGGCCCACATGACCACCAAGTCTCGCTCGATCATCGCCATTGACGACGATCAGGACAACAATCCCTCCAGCAATCCTTCCTTCGCCAGCGTGCTCGACGCGCGAATCAGCCGGCGAACGGTGCTCAAGGGTTCGATGGGCCTCGCGGCGACGGCGTTCTTCGGCGGCAGCCTCGCGGGATGTCGTGACGATACTTTCACTCCTACGCCGGTCCCCCAGCTCAAGCTCGATTTCACGGCGGTTCCAAAGAGCCTGGCCGACGCCGTGAGCGTTCCCCCCGGCTATACGGCCACGGTGCTGTACCGCCTGGGCGACCCGATTTCGACGAGCGTTCCGGAATACTCGAACTCCGGTTCGGAACCCGGCGCCTCCTTCGCTTCGCGCGCAGGTGATCATCACGACGGCATGCAGTACTTCGGAATGGGCACGGGCGCCACGTGGAATCCGTCCGCGAGCGATCGCGGCCTTCTCGTGATGAACCACGAAGCGATCACACCGCTCTTCCTGCACGTGAACGGACCGACCATCGTCGGCAACGTGCGCACCGTGAACGACGAAGTGATCAAGGAACTGAACGCTCATGGCGTCAGCGTCATCGAAGTCAGCAAGGTCGGCGGCACGTTCGCGTACAACAAGGCCTCGACCTACAACCGGCGGATCACGACCAACACCGAGATGCTGTTGTCGGGGCCTCTCGCGCGATCGGCGCACATGGTCACGAAGTTCTCCACCGACGGTTCCCGGACGCGCGGCACGGTCAACAATTGCGCCAACGGCTACACCCCGTGGGGCACGTACCTCACGTGCGAGGAGAACTGGGCCGGATACTTCCGGCGGGTGACCGCAACGGACAATCCGAAGCGCACGGCCAAGGAACTCACTGCGTTCAGCCGCTACGGCGTGGCCGGGACCGGACGCGAGCTTTGGGCAACGGCGACCGCCACCGGCCCGGACGACACCACGTTCTCGCGCTGGAACGCGGAGAAGCTGGGGACATCGAGCGACGGCAGCGACGACTTCCGCAACGTTGCCAATACGTTCGGCTGGGTGGTCGAGATCGACCCGTTCGCAGCGTCCTCGACCCCCAAGAAGCGCACCGCGATGGGTCGTTTCGCGCATGAAGGCGCGTGGCTGGGTCCCGTCGTCGCCGGACGGCCGCTCGTCTTCTACTCGGGAGACGACTCGCGCAATGAGTACATCTACAAGTACGTGTCCAACGCCAACTGGGACCCTGCGGACGCGAGCAAGGGTCTTGCGGCCGGAGACAAATACCTGGACGACGGGAAGCTCTACGTCGCCAAGTTCAACGGCGACGGAACGGGAGTCTGGCTGGAACTTCGCCTCGGCGTGAACGGCATCACCGGAAGCTATGCCGCCTATCCGTTCGCGGACCAGGCGGACGTTGCGCTCAACACGCGGCTCGCGGCCGATGCGGCCGGAGCAACCAAGATGGATCGTCCGGAGTGGGGGGCCGTGAATCCGAAGAACGGGGAGGTCTACATGAGCCTCACCAACAACAACGGTACGCTGCGAACGCTGGCCTCGACCGATGGACCGAATCCGCGCTTCTACAACGACCCGACGACGGCGGGGACCGCGCAACGGGGCAATCCGAATGGTCACATCATCCGGTGGGCCGAGGCCGGCGGCAATTCTGCAGCCACGACCTTCCAGTGGGACATCTTCCTGTTCGGCGCACGCTCCACCGCCGATCCCGCCAACGTGAACATCTCAGGGCTCACCCCCAACAACGACTTCTCCAGCCCCGATGGCCTGTGGTTCGGCAGCAGCGGGATCCTTTGGATCCAGACCGACGATGGTGCCTATACGGATGTGACCAACTGCATGCTCCTCGCGGCGATCCCGGGCAACGTGGGCGACGGTGCAAAGCGGACGATCACCAACGTCGATGGCGCCGCGACCAAGACGGTCGACACCTACGTGAGTGCTCAGTTGGGCGAGACCAAGCTGCGGCGCTTCCTGGTCGGTCCGAAGGACTGCGAGATCACCGGCATCGCGGAAACGCCGGATCGTAAGGCGGTGTTCGTGAACATCCAGCACCCGGGCGAGTCGACGACGGCCGCGAACTTCGCCGGCGGAAGCTACCTCAGCAACTGGCCGGGTGCGAGTGGGTCACGTCCGCGCTCTTCGACGATCGTCATCACCCGCAACGATGGCGGCGAGATCGGCGGCGGCATTGCCTAAGGGGGAACACACATCGCGACCCCAAGCGCCCCCGCGCCTTCGCTGATCCAGCCGCGCGCAAGCATCGCGTCGCGATCGAAGAGGCTCGTGGTTCTGCGGTCTCGATCCTGGCCGCCTGACGAGAGTGACACGCTCCCATGACGCCTGCGTGAAGACGATCACGTGCCGCCCACGAACTCGACCCACGCGAACAGTACGAACTGAGGCGACAGAAAGTCGGCCTGCTTGGCGGTGGCGGTCGGCAGATCGGAAATGGTGAGCTTCTCTGCATCGGCAAAGCTCATCACGCGGCCGTTCTGGACGTGCTCCAGCGCGGTGAGCGCATCGTCGAAGCTCATCTTCGTGAAGTCGAGACTCGTCAGCCGCGAAACCCGGTCCTCGAAGCTCAGCGGGAAGAAGAACTGCTGGACGAGCTTGTTCTGGTGCCGCTGCAGGTAGGTCTTGACGTCCGGCTCGGGGCCGAGCACGAAGTAGCTACGGAACAGGTTCAAGTTCCTCAGTACGGCGTCGTTCGTTCTGCTGAGCGGCACTATGTTGCGCGCGCGCAGGAAGGTCCCCGCGAACAGCCTCGTCTTCAGGTACTGGGCGATCTCGAAGAGCGGGGCCGCGTTGTTGCCGCCGAGACAGCTGAAGAGCTCGATCTCCTTGATCGCCGAGGTGACCGGCATGGTCTTGAGCACGCGCAGGATCTCGTCAAACGTCGGCGCACGGCCCTTCGCCGCGTTGAGAGTGATCCCCGTGGAATAGCCGTGGTAGAGCAGGAACACTTTCTCGTAGGGGCACGACGCGAGGAATGCGCACAGCGGCACCGTATCGTCGATGACCTTCTTGTCGAGGCCCACCGGGTCGATGTCGGGCGCCATGGCGAAAAATTGGTTGATGAGCGCGTTGCTCGGCGCGACGATCACGCGCTTCTTCGAAGGCGGCGTCCCGAGGAGTGAGAGCGCGAGGCTCAGGAGTCCGGAGAACATCATTGCGCGGGCTCCTCGCGCCGAAGCGCCTTCGAATGCAGCTCGTGCTGCAGGGAGAGATATTCCAGCGAAGCGCGCATGCGTCGCTCGACGGTCGCGGCGTCGAGGTGGAGCGGCAAGTTCACGTCGTGCGTCCGCGCCCTCGCGTCGGAGCTCACCGTCGCGTAGGTGATCTTCTCGGTCGTGACGTGAAGCCCCGCCGCTGCGAGCGCTCTCGAATCGAGCTCGCTCGCACGAATCGCCTTGAGCCTTTCCGCGGCGTTGCGGTACTCGACGTCCTGCCGGCCGACCTCCTTGCCCGTCCTGTCGCGCACGACAAGGACCTCCTTCCTGACGCGGATGTCCTCGGGGGGAGTTCGGACTTTCACGGGCTTGACTGCGGCCGCCGTCCCCACCTGACTGGCCGACTTGCCGATCCGGCTCACCATCTCGTCACGAATGTCGTTGCTTGCGATGTCCTTCGAGGCCTCGATCCTGGCGCGCGCCACGCCTGCGATCGAAAGCTTGTCCAAACCCGCGATCGGCACGGCCAGGACCGGTCGCCGCGTGGGCGCCTTCACCGGCACGCCGACGGAGAACGTGACGGACTGCTGGTGCCGGTGGCCCCCGCGCTCGATCACGACCACGGTCAGCACGTTGATCCCTTGCACGATGAAGGGTTCGTCGAGTGCCACGGTGAACTGAAGCAGCATGCCCGGCAGCCGGTCGGCCAGCACGTCCTGCGCGGTCGACGCCGCCTTGAGGCCGCCCGGCTTCAGGTTCTCGAACGCGTAGCTGTGCACGGTCCTGCCGGACTTCTTCGTGCTCGTGCTGCGGTTCAGCGTGACCTGCCCGGCGCCCGTCTTCACCGGCGCGACATAGGCGGTCTTGGCCACACGCTCCTCCCCGCCAAATCCGGCGGCAAACGTGAACGACGTGGGTTGTGCGCGCGCCGCTGCGCTCTGCCGCTGACCTGGAATCTCGCGTCCGGTATCCGCCACGATGCGCACCTTGCCGTTTGCGAACGTATTCGGTCCCGCCGAGAGATCGATGTCGACCCCATGTCGTGCCACGTCGACCACCGACAGCGATTGCTCCACCACCAGCGACTTGACCGGGACCAGGTGGCTGTTCACGTAAATGAGCACGCGAGCGGCCTCCGAATCGCCCAGGCCCAGGTACGACACCGGAACGCCTCCCAGGTGAATGCGAAACTCGATGTCGGAAGTGAAGTGTTCCATGTTCAGTGGCGCGAGCAGGGCGATCTCCTTCGGCGCGTTGGCGTGCTCGTCCGAGATTCGTTGAAGCTTGTCCTTCCGCGCCTTCTTCTTGTCACGAACGAGTTGCGTCGCGGCGAGCTCGAGCTCCTTCGCCATCGCATCGGCCAGCCTGAAGCACGCGTTGTCGAGCGCGTCGTGATAGAAATCGAGCGACCGTATCGCGCTGCGAACGGCATCGATGAAGGGATTGAGGTTCACCTCGATGCGGCCCAGCGAGACCACGATGTGCCGCGTCTCCCAATGGCCGTTGCCGAAGATGTCGTCCGGGATCCAGACGGAGAAAGCGTAGTCGAGCGTCAGCGTGATGCCCGGCTTGCCGCCACCGAAATGCGCGCGGATGTTCTGCTCGATGCGATCGAGCACGAGGTCCATCAGCTGCTCGGGCAGATTGTCCTCCGGGTCGAGGGAGCGCACGTCCGGCAGCAGGGTGTCGAGCTGGCCGGCGATGGCGTTCACCGACGCGAACACCGGATCGAGCACCGGCGACTGCATCGCAGCGTTGACCGCGCCCCCGACGAGCCCCCGCACGGCGCTTCTCACGCCCCCGGGGAGCGCCTGGTACGCGCCGTTGTCCTCCAGCGCGTCGAGCGCCTTGTCGACGAACTTGCCCTTGATCTCGCTCTTCACCTTGCTGCGGAGGTTGGGACCGCTCAGGAGAGCCAGGAAGGCGTGAATCGCGTCCCGCGCCGCGGTGAACAGCTCGATGACCTCGCGGTTGAGGTCCACGATCCGCTGCTCGAGGCTGTGCAGCAGCGCCGCGAGTCGATTCAATCCATCGGCGAGCGTCTTCTCCCAGTCGAGCACCATGTCGACCACCTGGTCGATGAACGCCTCGAGCAGTCCCAGGATGTATTCGCCGATGCGCTGCGCGAACGCGCGGACGAACAGGACGAACCGATCCTTGGCGATCTGCGTCAGCTCGTCCGTGAGCGCCCGCATGTCGGCCTCCTTCGGTATGAAGAAGTCGTCCGCGAGCCGTTCGAGAAAGTCGGCTTCCTCCCCGGGCGGAATGGGCTCGAACACCTGGTAGAGCAGCCGCCGGAGCCGCTTGCGCGTGTCGTCCGGCAGCGGTCCCAGCACCGTTCCCGCCACCTCGAGGCAGTCGATCGCGATGTCGGTGAGCTCCGCCGGAATGCCGAACCTCGCGATGTCGGAGTGCCCGGCACGGAACTTTTGCGCGACCGCCTGGCAGGCCTGATCGGCGCGATCCTGCAATGCCGTCATCAGCGTGTCGCCGGTGACGATCACCGTCCTGCCGAACAGGAGCATCAGCACGCCGGCCAGCGCTTCGGTGAAGTCCTCGTTGTCGAAGCCGCGCGCCGGGTCGCTCCAGCTCAGGACCGACTTGAGCCCCACGTCCTTCATGTAAACCACGGCGGGGTAGAGAACCTCGTTCATGTAGAGCCGCAGGTTGGGATCGTCCACCTCGGCCAGGACGAGCGGAAGGACCTCGGCCTCGAACCGGCCCGTCATGTAGGCGTCGAGGGCGTCGACGATCTTCACGAGCAGCGCGCGCGGATCGACCTGCGACGCTCCCGCGCCGGAGAGGTCGAACGCCGCGGCGTTCTGCACGAGCAATGCGAAGACCTCCTTGCCGGTCTTGCCGAACTCGCCTTCGAATATCTTCACGAACCCTTCGAGAGCCGGTACTGCCGCGAGCATGGGGTCGACGATGGCGGAAGACGCGAGGAACGCGATGAGGTCGTCGTAGGCGAGCTGCCTGTCCGTGCCCGCAATCGCCACGCGTATCGCGCGCGTTGCCTGGTTGACGGGAACGCCCACGAAGGGCTTCGTGTCCGCCGTCACGGTTCCTGCACCGATCGCGCCTGCATACGCCGAAGCCTTGTTCACCTTCGCGCGAATCGCTTCGATGAGAAGCTCGCTCGCCGCGTACACGACGCCGACCATCGCGTTCAACTTCGGATCGGGGCTGCCCAGTGCCGTCACCAGCGCGAGGGCCTTGTCCACGACGTCGATCCAGTACTGGGCGTTCTCGGGCGTGCTCTGGAACGGCTCGGGGGGCAGCGCGAGGAGCTGATCGGAGAGCGCGGTTCGCGCAGGCAGCAACGCGTCCCAGGCGCCCGATCCCATGCGTCGCGCTTCAGCCTCCACCAGGAGCCGAAGCGAATCGCATGCTGCGTCCAGCAGCTTCGCGAAGACGAATCGTTGCGACTCTTCGAGCAACGTCCGGATGGCGTCGTTGCACAGCTCGGCGGCGGCGTCCTGCGTCGCGCCGGGATTGCGCTCCGCGATCTTGAGGCCGAGGTCGTAGGCCGTGCGCAGCGCAATCTTGGCGACGGGTGCAAACACGTGCAGCGACTTGCGCACCTGGTCCCTGACGCCGGCGGCATTGCCCGCGGGGGCGAGGATCTGCGCGATGTCGTCCACGGTCTTGTCGACGACGACGTCCACGGCCCGGCCGAGGAACCTCCGGAAATCCTTGAACTCGAGGCCCACCTTGCCGCCCATGCCAACGCCGGCTGCAAGTCCGACACCGGCATCGACGGTGTAGTAGAACCCGGCCTTGTCGCCGCCCCGTTCGATGATCGTTCCGGCCACGGAGAGGGACGCGTGCGCCTTCGCCGACGCGGAGACGTTCACCTCGAACGCGCCGCCGATGGCGACCTCCTCCAGCAGCAGCATGAACATCTCGAGCGGCACGCCGAAGAAGTCCGGATCGCGCTTGGCCATCGCGACGAAGTCGCCCACCGAGAGGCCGAGGTTCACTTCCAGTCCGGCGGCCGCCTGTGCAATCGCTTCCGCCCTCGCGGAGAATCCGAACTCGTCGAACAGGTTGAGCGGTAGCTGCAGCTGGACGCCGGCCCGCGCCTCCGCGAACGCCGTGCCCGCGATCGATGCATGGATGAACTTGGAGAACTCGGCCGACGCATCGGCATAGGCCCCGACGCCGATCTCGAGCTTGGCGCCGCGCTTGAACTTGAGGTCGAGGTCGAAGTCGAGGCCCGTGCGCGCATCGGCCGCGGCAAAGTCGCATTTCGCGCTGGCTCCCGCCTCCAGCAGCGGTCTCGATAGATTGACGCCTGCCATGTCCGACCCCCCTTGCCCTGCCGCACTGCGGCTGGTGAGAACTGCGAACGCCTGCTCGTTGCTGCATCCTGTCAGGGAATGGAGCGCGTCGCAAATCGGCGATGTCGTCGGGCCTGAGTTCGGCGCTGTGCAGCGGGTGGATCTCGTCGCCGCTGCGCGCGAGCCGGCCGCAGTTGGCGCGTCTTCGCGGCAACGCAATGGACTGTCAGGTGCCCCAACACCGACCGTGCGCTTAGTCCGACCATCGCCCGCGCCGTGCTAGTGTTCTCGCCCGTCGTCTTGGCGATGTTCGACCGGGTCGCCAAGCATCTGTCCAGGGGGGCGCCATGAATCCCGACCAAGCCAATCGAGCGGAGCTGCGCCTCGCCGAGGCTGCAAGGCAGCACGCCGCCCTGTCTCGCTTCGTCGCTCGCCTTCAGACTGCAGCGTCGCTCTCGGAAATCTACGACGCGGGTCTCGACGCGATGCTCGATGCCCTGCGATGCGACCGCGCGTCGATCCTCGTGACGGACGAAAAGCGCGTGATGCGCTTCGTGGGTTGGCGCGGCATCTCGAGCGCCTATCGCGATGCCGTGGACGGCCACTCCGCATGGGCGCCCGACGAGCGCGACCCGCAGCCCGTTCTCGTTCCCGACATCGCGACCGCGGATGCGGACGACGTCCTGAAGAAGCATGTGAGATCCGAAGGAATCGTGGCGCTGGGCTTCTTTCCGCTCATGGTGGAAGGAAGGCTGGGCGGCAAGTTCATGACCTACTACAACCAGGCGCACGCGTTCGGTGACGTCGAGGTCGAAGTGGGTCTCAGCATCGCGCGCCAGCTCTCGCTTGCCATCGCGCGCTATCGAGGCGAGGAGACGCTGCGCGCAAGCGAGCAGCACCTGCGCCTGGCGCTCGACGCGGGCGGCATGGGCAGCTGGGAATGGAACCTGCAAACGAACAAGGTCGTCTGGTCACCCGAGCTCGAGGCCATTCACGGCCTCGAGCCAGGGACGTTCGAAGGCACGTTCGAGGCCTACCGGCGCGACATCCACCCGGACGACTTCGAGGATGTGCAACAGCAGATCCGGCACAGCCTCGAATCCGGCGAGCATCGCATCCAGTATCGAATCATTCGCCCCGACGGAGTGCAGCGTTGGGTGGAGGGGCGAGGGAAGGTCTTTCGCGATGCAACGGGCGCGCCCGTGCGGCTCGTGGGCATCTGCACCGATATTACCGACAGGAAGATCGCGGAAGCCGCCGCCGCGGAGGCGGAAAGCCGGAAGGACGAGTTTCTCGCCACGCTGGCGCACGAGCTTCGCAACCCGCTCGCGCCGATCAGCAATGCGCTTTACCTGCTGAAGAACGTCGATGGCGGTCAGGCTGCGCGCGACAGCGCAATACGAGTCATCGAGCGCCAGCTGACGCACATGGTACGGCTCGTGGACGATCTGCTGGACGTCAGCCGGATCACGCGCGGCGCGCTGCATCTGCGAGCGGAGCGCGTGGACTTGGCCTCGGTGCTCAACAGCGCCGTCGAGACGAGCCTGCCCATCGCCCAGCGCCGTCGCCAGGAGGTCTTCGTGCCTCCGATTCCGCCCATCCACGTAAACGGCGACGCGGTTCGACTGGCGCAAACGTTTGCGAACCTGCTCAACAACGCCTGCAAGTTCACGCCCGACGGCGGACAGATTCGGATCGGCGTGGAGCGCACCGCGAGCGAGGCGGTGATCAGCGTGGCGGACAACGGTATCGGCATCGACGCCTGCCATCTCGATTCGATCTTCGAGATGTTCTCGCAGGTGGACCAGGGAAAGGCGCGGTCGGAGGCAGGCCTGGGCATCGGTCTTGCGCTCGCCC
Source organism: uncultured Alcaligenaceae bacterium (assembly GCA_964543615.1). Classification (GTDB taxonomy): domain Bacteria; phylum Pseudomonadota; class Gammaproteobacteria; order Burkholderiales; family Casimicrobiaceae; genus VBCG01. The sequence goes on from CAZIZD010000075.1 coordinate 11,452, forward strand.
GGCGCATCGTTGCGCTCCACGGCGGCACGATTTCTGCCGCCAGCGACGGCGCGGGCAAGGGCGCCACGTTCACCGTGCGGCTGCCGCTCGACGCCGGCGACGTGGGCGACCCTGGCCATTCTTCACAAAAGACACTCGGGGACGGCAAGAAGCGACGCATCCTGATCGTCGAAGACAACGAGGACGCCGCGCTGACGCTGGCGACGCTGCTGACCTTCGCCGGAAACGAAGTGGTCGTATCGCATGATCCCTTCGCTGCGCTGGAACGGGCCAGCGAAATGAAGCCCGACACCGTGCTCCTCGACCTGGGCCTGCCGAGGATGAGTGGATACGAAGTGTGTCGCAGGCTGCGCGAGGAGGCCTGGGCGCGGGACGTCGTCATCGTCGCGCTGAGCGGCTGGGGGCAACAGGAGGATCGTCGCGAGTCCTCGGAAGCGGGATTCGACGCGCACCTCGTGAAGCCGGTGCACTTCGATCATCTGCTGGAGACGCTTTCGCGGGGGAGAACAGCGCAGGAGGAATCAGCGATGCCGCCAGGAGACTGAGCCTGTTCGACCCTCACTTCGCATATCATCCCCAAGGGATCACTTGGCTCGGAGGACGCGATGCGGGTGCTGCTCATCAATCCGCCGTCGCCCGAGCGCCTTGGGGCGCCGCTGCTGGGCTTTCAGTACGTCGCCGCCGCGCTGCTCGCGCGCGGCTGCGAGGTGCGCGTCATCGACGCCGCGGCGCGTCACTTCGATCGCGATGCCGACGCGATCGTGGACGAGGCGCTCACGTTCGCGCCCCACATCATCGGCGTCGCGCTCTTCACTCGCTGGGTGTGGCACGCCTACCGCCTGGTCGAGCGCCTGCGCGGCTGCAATGCCCTGATGGTGGCCGGTGGAGCCCACACGACCGTCTGTCCCGACGAGACGCTCGATCACGGATTCGACGCCGCGATCGCAGGTGAGGCCGAACGGTCGATCGTCGATCTCGTCGATGCCCTCGAGTTCGGCACGCCGCTCGACAGGGTGGCCGGCATCCGCCTGCGCGCACGCGACGGCTCGATCGTCACCGGACCGCCGTCGGCATTCATCGACGATCTCGATCGGCTCGCCCCGCCGTGGACGGCGCAGCACCTGTTCGATCCGCGCTGGTACGACCCCTCCGGACGCGAGACGGTGCCCGGGGGCATCCTCACCAGCCGCGGCTGCCCGGCACGCTGCACGTTCTGCGCCAACTACGTGACCGGGCGCGGGTTCCGTCACCGCTCGGCCGCGAACGTGGTCGACGAGCTCAACACCTACCACGAGCGCACCGGCGCAACGTTCTTCCCGTTCTGGGACGACGCGCTTACGGCAAAGTTCTCGCACTTGACCGACCTCTGCGCGGCGATCGAGCGCGACATCCGGTTTCCGCTGCGCTTCTCTGCCATCACGCGCGCGACGATGGTGCGACCGCAGCTGCTCGCGACGATGAAGCGCGCCGGTCTCGTCCATGTGAACTTCGGCGTGGAGAGCGGCGACGACGACATCCTGAAGGCGATTCGTAAGGGCATCACCACCGACCAGGTGGTGCGCGCGCTCGAATGGGCGAAGGAAGCGGGACTCATGACCGCGTGCAATTTCATGCTCGGATTTCCCGAGGACACGCCGGAGACGCTCGAGCGCACCGCGCGCTTCATGGAGCGGATCGCGCCGATGGTCGATTCGTTCAGCACGCTCGGCGTGGTGGTGCCGTTCCCGGGCACGCCGCTCTACGACGACAATCACGTCCGCTATGGCTTCACCGGCTGGTGGCTCGACGAGGCGTACAGCCGCTACAGCGAGTTTCCACCCATCGAGGATACGCACCGGTTCAATCGCTTCTACATCGACGACGCCAACCTCGACCTCGACTTCTTCCATTACAGCGAAGCGATGCGCGATGGGATCCGCGCCTGCCTGCGGATCAAGGGCGAGCACAACCTGCGGCGCATGGGCATGCTGCGCGACCCGGTGTTCGACGCCGACCCGGTGGCGAGTGCGATCCCGGCGGCATGATCGGCTGGGATCATCCCGACACGGTTCGCTACTACGAGGCGTTCAACCGCCGGCACAACCGCTACCGCACGGCGAACCGCGCCCTGGTCCGGCACGCGCAACTGCGCGCAGGGATGCGCGTGCTCGATTTCGCCGCCGGCACCGGGGGCACCACGGCGGCAATGCTCGACGTCCTCGGCGCCGACGGCCGCGTCGACTGCGTGGAGCCGGCGCAGGCGATGCGCGCGGCGGGCAGGCCCAGGTTCGATGCCCGCGTGCGCTGGTTTGCCGAACTCGAATCCGCCGGCACGGACTACGATCGCATCGTGTGCGGCGCCGCCATCTGGCAAGTGCCGGACATCGCCGGTTGCATCCGCGCGCTCGCCGCGCGGCTCGCGCCCGGCGGCGCACTCTGCTTCGACATTCCCGCGGCCTATGTCGGCGAG
>CAZIZD010000076.1:0-9560 GCA_964543615.1 uncultured Alcaligenaceae bacterium
ACCGAGCGCTACGGGCACTACTCGGTCGCCGGAGAGTCGGTGTACGACCATCCGTTCCAGTGGGGCAGCAAGCGCACGGGGCCCGACCTCGCGCGCGTCGGCGCGCGCTACTCGGACGACTGGCATCGCGCGCACCTCGACAACCCGCGCGACGTGGTGCCCGAGTCGAACATGCCGGCGTATCCGTGGCTTGCCAAGACGCCGCTCGTGCCGGGCGAGATCCAGCCCAAGATGGTCGCGCTGCGCCGCGTGGGCGTGCCCTACACCGACGACCAGATCGCGAAGGCGCCCGAGGAGCTCAAGGGCAAGACCGAGCAGGACGCGGTCATCGCGTACCTGCAGAACCTGGGCCTCGCCCTTCGTACGGTGAAGTGACCATGCAGACCTACTCCATCCTCGCCAGCGCCATGACGGTCGTCAGCTTCGTCGTGTTCCTGGGCATCGTTGCCTGGGCCTATAGCAAGCATCGCAAGAAGCCGTTCGAGGAAGCGGCGAACGCACCGTTCGCCCTCCCCGACGACCTCCCGCCCCGATAAGCCATCAGAGAAGCCATGAGCGACTTCACTTCCGGATTCTGGAGCATTTACGTCATCGTTCTGACGATCGTGTCGATCCTTGCCTGCGGCGTCATGCTCTACGTCATGGGCCGCATGCGCGTGGCGAAGCAGCCGGGCAAGGCGTCCGACACCACCGGCCACGTCTGGGACGAGGACCTTGCCGAGTACAACAATCCGTTGCCGCGCTGGTGGATGTGGCTCTTCTACATCACCATCGTGTTCGGCTTCGTGTACCTCGCGCTGTATCCCGGCCTCGGCAGCTTCGCGGGCCTTCTCGGCTGGACGTCCTCCGAGGCCTACGCCAAGGAGCGCGCCGCCTTCGAGCAGAGCGTGGGACCGCTTTACGCCAAGTACGCCGCGATGGACGCCGCCGCCATCTCGAAGGACCCGACCGGCCACGCGATCGGCGAGCGCCTGTTCCTCAACAACTGCGCGCAATGCCACGGCTCGGACGCCGGCGGCAGCCGCGGGTATCCCAGCCTGCGCGACTCCGACTGGCTCTACGGCGGCGCGCCGGACGTGATCGTCGCGTCGATCGCCGAAGGCCGCAACGGCATCATGCCGGCGTTCGGCCCGAGCCTTGGCCCCGACGGTGTGGACAATGTCGTGAACTATGTGCGCAGCCTGTCCGGCCTGCCGGTCGACTCGCTCAAGGCGCAGCTCGGCAAGCCCATCTTCCTGGCCAATTGCGCCGCGTGTCACGGCGCGGACGGCAAGGGAACGCAGGCGATGGGCGCGCCGAACCTCACCGACAACATCTGGCTCTGGGGCGGCTCGGTCAAGGCCGTGACCGAGACCGTGACCAGCGGTCGCGGCACCGCCGGGGCCAATCCCACGCGCATGCCGTCTCACAAGGACCTGCTCGATCCCGCGCGGATCAAGCTCGTCGGCGCATACGTGTGGAGCCTTTCCAATCCGCAGAAGTAAGTGCCGCTCGATACTCCTCGCTCCGTGTCCGACGCCAGTACCAAGCCGCCGCGGGAATCGATCCCCATCGTTCCCGCGACGGACGAAGTCGCGCTCTACGAGATACGCAAGAAGATCTACCCGCGCGCCGTCCACGGCGCGTTCGCGCGCTGGCGGTGGGCCTTCGTGTTCGCGACCCAGCTCGTCTTCTATGGGCTGCCCTGGCTGACGTGGAACGGCCGGCAGGCCGTGCTGCTCGAACTCGCCGCGCGCAAGTTCTACATCTTCGGCCTGGTCTTCTGGCCGCAGGACGTGATCTACCTCACCGTCCTCCTGATCCTCGCGGCCCTTACCCTGTTCCTGTTCACGACCATAGCGGGGCGGCTTTGGTGCGGCTACGCGTGCCCGCAGACGGTCTACACGGACATCTTCACGTGGATCGAGCGCAAGATCGAAGGCGACCGCCTCGCGCGCATCCGGCTCGACTCGGCGCCCCTCACGCTCGAGAAGTTCGTCATCAAGGGGTTGAAGCACAGCGCGTGGTTCGCCCTCGCCCTGTGGACGGGCTTTACGTTCGTCGGCTACTTCACGCCGATCAAGCAGCTCGGCATCGACGCGATCACCTGGAACCTGGGGGGATGGGAAGCGTTCTGGATGCTGTTCTACGGCTTCGCCACATGGGGCAACGCGGGTTTCATGCGCGAGCAGGTGTGCAAGTACATGTGCCCCTACGCGCGCTTCCAGAGCGTGATGTTCGACAAGGACACGCTGATCATCACCTACGACGGCCAGCGCGGGGAGCCGCGCGGCAGCCGGCGCAAGGGAGTCAATCCGCGCAGCAAGGGGATGGGCGACTGCGTCGACTGCAACATCTGCGTGCAGGTGTGCCCCACCGGCATCGACATCCGCAACGGCCTGCAGAACGAGTGCATCGGCTGCGCCGCGTGCATCGACGGCTGCGACCAGGTGATGGACAAGATGGGCTACCCGCGCGGGCTCATCCGCTACACCACGCAGAACGCTCTCGCCAAGGGCTACGACACGAGGACCATGTGGCGGCGCGTCTTCCGCTTCCGCACCATCCTGTACACGACGGTGCTCCTCGCGATCGCGGCCGCGGCGGCGTTCTCGCTTGCCACGCGCAACCCGCTCAAGGTCGACATCCTGCGCGACCGCGGCGCCCTCGCGCGAGAGGCGGCGCCCGGCGTCATCGAGAACGTCTACCGCATGCAGATCATGAACACCGACGAGACCGCGCGCAAATTCACCATCCGCGCGCAAGGCTTCCCGGGGCTCGAGGTGGTGGGCGTCGACCAGCCGGTCACGCTGGAGGCCGCGCAATCGCGCGTGCTGCCGGTGCGCCTGCGGGCCCCCGTTCCCGAAGACGCGGCCACGCTCGCCAGAGCGGAGCCGCATCCGATCCAATTCATCGTCGAAGCAGTCGGCGACGACAAGGTGGTGCGCCATGAAAAGTCCACGTTCATCGTCCCGAAGCAGTAGCGGGTCTCCCCGAAGCGAGCTTCGCTCGAAGGTCTGGTACCGCGAGCCGTGGCCGTGGATCCTCGCGGCCGGTCCGCTCATCGTGGTCGTCGCCAGCATGGCCACCACGGTGCTCGCGGTCAAGAGCGACGACGGCATGGTCGCGAGCGACTACTACAAGCAGGGGCTGCTCGTGAACCAGCGCCTGCCGAAAGATGGCGTGACCACCCCGCACGTCGCGGCGACGGTTTCGCTCACGGCGAGCGGCGACGTGCGCATCCTTCCCGAGGCGGGCGAGCCGCAGGGCAACTTCCTGCGGGTCACGCTCTACCATCCCGCGAGCGGCGTGCGCGAAACGCTCACGCTCGCGCGCCGCGACGACGGCGGCTTCGCCGGCACGCTCGACGCGGCACGGCCGGGACGCTGGATCGCCACGGTGGAATCGGCGGCATGGCCGCTGCCTACGACCATGCTGGAGCGCGGCAGCGAAGTACGCGTCGCAACGTCCTCCTCCATCCGCTGATGGACACCGCGCTCGGCCGGCGCATCATGCAGATCGTGTGGCCAGCCTTCCTCATGGCGGGCGCGGCCGAGCTCGCCTTCTTCTCGATCTTCGATCCGTTCGAGCTCCACTTCTTCGGGCAGCCGCTCGACTGGTCGCGGCAGGCCATCTACGCGCTGGGCTTCTTCGGCTTCTGGGGCTTGGGCATCGCGTCGTCGTCGCTCACGATGTTCCTCGCGCAAACCGACACCCAGCCCCCAGGCTCGATCGAGGACGCGGAACGATGACCGCGCTTCTCGTCAGCGCGATCCTCGCGGGCCTCGTCGGCGGATTGCATTGCGCGGCGATGTGCGGCGGATTCGCGGCCGCGATGGTCGCGCGCGACTCGCACGTGCTGCGTCCGCGCGCGGCGCTCCTGGCGCGCCAGCTCACGTATCACGCAGGACGCATCGCGACCTATGCGCTCCTCGGCGCCGTGTTCGGCGCGGCCGGCGAGTCGGCGCTGGCGGCCGCCAAGCTCGCCCCGATCCAACAGGCCCTCTACGTGACGGCCAACGTGCTCCTGCTCCTGCTCGCCTTCGCCATCGCGACGCGGGCGGCGGGCGGCGCCTGGCTCGCCCGTGCCGGGGTCGGAACCTTCGCGCGCGTCCTGCCGCATGTCCGGCCGCTCCTGCGCAGCGACGGGACCGGCGGGCGCCTGGCCCTGGGCGCGTTATGGGGATTGGTGCCTTGCACGCTCGTCTATGGCGTGCTGCCGCTTGCCCTCTTCTCAGGAGGGGCATGGCAGGGCGCGCTGGTCATGCTGGTGTTCGGCGTGGGAACCCTTCCCCATCTTGTCGGCGCGGGTTTCGCGCTCTCGCGGATCAACCTCAGAAGCAAGGGACTCCGGTATGGAGCGGCGCTGGTGATCGGCGGCTTCGCGGTGGCCGGGCTCTATCGCGCGATGTTCATGCCCGAGGCGCTCGGGCACGGGGCGTTCTGCCTCTTCTGACGGCGCGCGCTACGCGTCCGGCCCGACGCCGATCGGCGGCGGCGCCAGCATGACGATGCGGTCGAAGAGCTTGCCGTACTCCTCGGTGGTCTTCGGATGGAACAGCGGCACTGCGCCTCCGCTGAACGCGGCGTCGATCGTGTCCCAATCGGCTGGCAGCAGGTGCGCCTTGGCGAGGGGGATGATGTCGCGCTCCTCGCGCCGCATGTGCTCGAGCTCGAAGGTGGCGAAGCTCTCGACGGCGCTTGCGAAGCCGGGAAACTCGGCCGCCCCGCCTCCCTGGTAGCGGGCCAGCGCCTGCTCCAGGTTGCGGATGCGGCGTCCGCCGGCCCGGTGCTCCTCCTCCAGCACGTCGAGGATGGGCGCCGCTTCGGCGCATCGCATGCGCAGGAGCCTGAACAGGTACTCGCTCTCGCGCGGATGATGCACCCGCTCGGGGAAGGCGTCGATGTAATAGACCATCGCGCCCAGGACATCGAAGCGGGGCGCCGCCCCCCGCTCGCGGATCTCCCGCACGAGGTAGCGCATGCCGTGGATTACCGCGGCGAGCGCCCGGTGATCGTCTTCGATGATGCGGACTGCCTGCATGGCTTATCATCCTGAACGATCGCAATGTGCGGGTCCTTGACCCGTGTCAACCTGGGACGGACCCGCGGCATGTCGCAGCGCGCAACCCTGCTCTTCGAATCGGCGATGGACCCCATCGTCACGATCGACGGCCGGCAGCGCATCACGGCCTTGAACGCGGCCGCCGAGGCCGCGTTCGGGTGGACCCGCGACGAGTTGACCGGCCGGCCGCTCGAAGTCCTCATCCCCGAGCGCTTCCGGGGCATGCACCGGCGGCACGTCGAGGCCTTCGCGAGAACCGGAACGACGTCCCGGCGCATGGGCGTGCAGGCCGTGCTCGTCGCGCTGCGCAAGAACGGCCAGGAGTTCCCGATCGAGGCCTCCATCTCGCAGTACGAGGGCGAGGACGGCAAGCATCTCACGGTGATCCTGCGCGACGTGACGGAGCGCATGCGCGCGCAGTCGCAGCTCGCGGCGAGCGAGGCCCGGATGCGCGGAATCCTCGACTCCGCGATGGACGCCATCATCACGGTGAACGAGGATCAGCACGTCGTGCTCTTCAACAAGGCCGCCGAGGCCATGTTCGGAACCTCGCGCAAGGAGGCGCTCGGCGCGCCGCTCGCGACGTTCATACCGGACCGCTTCCGCGCCACCCACGCGGCCCACGTCCGCTCGTTCGGCGAGGGCGACTCGTCGTCGCGCCGCATGGCGGACGCGCGCATCGTAACCGGCAAGCGCAGCAACGGCGAGGAGTTCCCGATCGACGCCGCGATCTCCCATCTGCGCGACGGCGACAACGTCTACTACACGGTGATCCTGCGCGACGTGAGCGCGCGCGAGAAGGCGTTTGCGGACATCAGGCGATCGAAGCAGGAGCTGCAAGAGCTCGGGGCGGCGGCCGAAGCCACGCGCGAGCAGGAGAAGAGCCGCATCGCGCGCGAACTGCACGACGAGCTGGGCCAGGCCCTGACGATGATGCGCATGGACGTCGCGTGGTGCAAGGCCAATCTCGCGACGGCGCATGCGTCGGCACCCGCCAAGCTCGAGCGGATGGAGACGCTGCTCAAGACGACGGTGGCCGCGACACGCCGCATCTCCTCGGACCTGCGCCCGCTCATGCTCGACGACCTGGGCCTCGTCCCCGCGCTCGAGTGGCTCGCGCAGAACATGTCGCAGCGCGCGGGCGTGGCGTGCGCCTTCTCGATCGACAATCCGGCCATTTCGCTTCCTCCGGCGCATTCCACCGCGGTGTTCCGCATCGTGCAGGAGGCCCTGACCAACATCGCGAAGCACGCACACGCGACGGAGGCCGGCATCGCCGTGCGGCGCGACGGCGATGCGATCGAGATCGCGATCACCGACAACGGCGTGGGCTTTGCACCGGACGACCCGCGCAAGCCCGAGTCGTTCGGGCTCATGGGCATGCGCGAGCGCACCTCGCTCCTGCGCGGGAGCGCGGCCATCGAGAGTGCGCCGGGCGCCGGCACGAAGATCGTCGTGCGCCTGCCCCTCGCACCAGCGGCGCCATGATCCGCGTCGTCATCGCCGACGATCACACGATCCTGCGCGAGGGACTGCGGCAGCTCCTCGGCGCGGCCACCGAGATCGAGGTGTCGGGCGAAGCGGCCGACGGCTTCGAAGTGCTCGCGCGCGTGCGCGCCCTCGACTTCGACGTGCTGCTGCTCGACATGTCGATGCCCGGAAAGAGCGGCATCGAGCTCATCAAGCAGGTCAAGGCCGAGAAGCCGAGGCTGCGCGTGCTCGTGTTGTCGATGCACGAGGAGACGCAGTACGCGGTGCGCGCAATCAAGGCCGGCGCGTCGGGTTACGTCACCAAGGACAGCGCGGGCACGCAGCTCGTGACGGCGATCCGCAAGGTGGCAGGCGGAGGCGCCTTCATCACGGCCGAGGTGGCGGAACAGTTGGCGCTCGGCGCGATGCCCGATGCCGAAGGCCCCCCGCATGCGAGGCTGTCCGATCGCGAATACGAGGTGTTCCAGGCCCTCGTCGCGGGACAGACCGTGACCGACATAGCGGCCAAGCTCAATCTCTCGGGCAAAACGGTGAGCACCCACAAGGCGCGCCTCCTGGAGAAGCTCGGCATCGACAACCAGGCCGATCTCGTCCGCTACGCCATGAAGCACGGCGTGGAAGGGGATAGCGCCTGAGGGCTCCGCGAGCGTGTAGGGGGTCCCCTACCCCCCGAATCAGGGGCGCCCGATCCCTGCAATCAGCTGCACCCGATGGGCCGGAAGTCGGCATCCTCCGACAATGGGCCCATGCAAGCCGCAGCTCCCTCCTCCTCCCGCACCGAAGTCTTCATCGTCGACGACGTGCCGTCGATGCGGGAGCGCCTTCGTGAGCTCGTGGGCGAAGTCCCCGAAGTCGACGTGGTCGGCGACGCCGGGACCCCCGCGGACGCCATCGCCGGCATCCTCGCCACGCACCCCGCGTGCGTGCTCCTCGACTACCAGCTGATCGGCGGCACCGGCGTGGACGTGCTGCGCGCCGTCCATGGACAGGCGCCCGGCACCACGTTCGTCGTCCTGACCAATCACCCCGATCCGCAGTATCGCCGCGCCTGCATGGCCGCAGGCGCCGATCACTTCTTCGACAAGAGCACCGAATTCGAGCGTATCGCAGACGTTCTTCGCACGCTGCGCACCCCCTCGAAACCCCCAAGCCTCACCTGATGGAGAGTCAAATGGCCACCCCCGCCTTCCAAAACGTCGTCGCCATGCCCGGTGCCCGCCGGGCCGAAACTTCCGAGCGCCTGCGGGTCGTCGACCGCTCGCGCACGACGTGCTCGACGTGCGGCTCCTTCGCGTTCTGCATGCCCGCGGGCACGCAGCGCGACGCGACCTGGCACTTCGACGAGGTCGTTTCGCAACGCGTCCGCCTGCGCAAGGGCGACGTGCTGGTGCGAAGCGGTGACCGTTTCGCGTCGCTCTACGCGATCCGCGCGGGCTCGTGCAAGTCGGTGGTGACCACCCCGAGCGGCCTGCAGCAGATCGCCGGTTACCATATCGCGGGCGACGTCCTCGGCGCAGAAGCCATCTACGAGAACGCGTACGACTCGACGATCACTGCGCTCGAGGACAGCGAATTCTGCGTCATCCCGTTCGAGCGGATGGAAACGCTCGCGCGCCAGAACGTCGACTTCCAGCGGCGCCTCTCGGTGCTCCTCTCGCGCGAGATCGCGCGTGAGCGCCGCGTGATGCTGATGCTCGGCACCATGCGCGCCGAGCAGCGCCTTGCCTCCTTCCTGCTCGACCTCGCCGACCGCTACCACGCACGCGGCTATTCGTCGTGCGAGTTCGTGCTGCGCATGACGCGCGAGGAGATCGGCAGCCATCTCGGACTCAAGCTCGAGACGGTGAGCCGCCTCTTCTCCCGCTTCCACCAGGACGGCCTCATCCGCGTACAGGGACGCGACGTCAAGCTCCTCGATCGCGTCGCGCTGCAGGCGCTGGTGGACGCCACGCTGCAGTAGCAAGGAGCCACGAAGCCCACGGCCGCGAGGCTGCTAACATCGCGGCATGGGCATCGACTGGAGTGCGTTCACGCCGGCGTCCGCGGCCGCCGGCGGTGCGCTGATCGGCCTCGCCGCGGCCATGCTGCTTCTCTGGAACGGGCGCGTCGCGGGTGTGAGCGGCATCGCGGGCGGATTGCTCCGCCCGCTGCGCGGCGACATCGCGTGGCGTGCCGCCTTCCTCGCCGGCCTGGTGGCGGCGCCCCTGTGTTACTCCCTCGTGCGCTCGCTGCCCCCGATCACGTTCGCGGCTTCGATGCCCATGATCGCCCTTGCGGGATTCCTCGTCGGCGTCGGCACCCGCGTTGGCTCGGGCTGCACCAGCGGCCACGGCATCTGCGGCGTGTCGCGCCTGTCGCCGCGCTCGCTGGTCGCGACACTCTGCTTCATGGCCTCCGGCATGGCGACGGTGTTCGCCGTGCGGCACGTCCTGCAAGGCCTCGCGTGAACGCCGCCTTCGCCTTCGCCGCAGGACTCGTCTTCGGCATCGGTCTTCTCGTCGCGGGCATGGCCGATCCGGCCAAGGTCATGGCCTTCCTCGATGTCGCAGGCCGCTTCGATCCTTCCCTCGCCGTCGTGATGGCGAGCGCCCTTCCCGTCGCGGCCCTCGCCTACGCAATCGCCAGAGGCCGGCGCGCGACTTTCGCGGGACTGGCCTTCGACGTGCCGACGGCACGCGCGATCGACCGCAGGCTGGTCGCCGGGGCCGCGATCTTCGGCATCGGCTGGGGACTGGCCGGCGTGTGCCCCGGTCCGGGCTTCGTTCTCCTGGGCGCGGGCCGCGCCGAAGGTGTCGTGTTCGTCGCGTGCATGATCGCGGGCATGATGGCGTTCGAGGCCTTCGAGCGGCGGCGCGCCCCACGACTTGCTCCCGTCACCGCGGACGCGTGAACCCATGATCGTCTTCCGGCAGCTCTTCGATCCGCAGTCTTCGACGTACACCTACCTCGTGGGCGATGCGCGCAGCCGCCAGGCCGTGCTCATCGATCCCGTGTTCGAGCAGGCCCGGCGCGACGACGCCCTGCT
>CAZIZD010000076.1:9570-10147 GCA_964543615.1 uncultured Alcaligenaceae bacterium
CGGCCTCACGCTCGTCGCCACGCTCGAGACGCACGTGCACGCCGATCACGTGACCGGCGCGTGGCTCCTGAAGCGGAGTCACGGCAGCGCGATCGCCGTGTCGAAGGACAGCGGTGCGCAGGGCGCAGATCGCTACGTTTCGCACGGCGAGCGCATCGCGTTCGGCGACCGCTTTCTCGAGGTGCGCGCCACACCCGGCCACACGCATGGATGCGTGACCTACGTGCTGGACGACGAGTCGATGGCCTTCACCGGCGACTGTCTCCTCATCCGCGGCAGCGGCCGCACCGACTTCCAGCAGGGCGACGCGCGCACGATGTACCGATCGGTGAAAAGCCAGATCCTGTCGCTGCCGCCCTCGTGCCTCCTCTATCCCGCGCACGACTACCGCGGCCTCACGGTCACCAGCGTGGCCGAGGAGCGCGCGTTCAATCCGAGGCTCGGCGGCGACATCGGCGAGCGCGACTTCGTGGGTTACATGGAAAACCTCGGGCTCCCGCATCCCAAGCTGATGGACATCGCGGTGCCCGCCAACCTGCGCTGCGGCGAGCCGGAGCAAGGCAAGGCGCCTGCGCGC
>CAZIZD010000076.1:10157-13899 GCA_964543615.1 uncultured Alcaligenaceae bacterium
GCATCTCACCTTTACGTTTGCGGGCATCTGGGAGCTCGCACCCGCCGAGCTCGAGGAACGGCAGCACGCGGTGCAGGTGATCGACGTGCGCGAGCGCGACGAGTTCGAAGGACCGCTCGGTCACATCAAGGACGCGAAGCTCGTCCCGTTGTCCGAACTCGCATCGCGATCGGGTGAGCTTGCGAAGGACAAGCCCGTGGTCGCCGTATGCCGTTCGGGCGCGCGCTCGGCACAGGCCGTCGTGCTCCTGCAGAAGGCAGGCTTGACCGACGTCGCCAACCTGGCCGGCGGCATGCTCCGCTGGCGCGCGGAAGGCCACCCCGTCGAAGCAGCGCGAGACGCCTCGTGACCCCCCGTTGACGGGTATCAATCACGCGCGGCAACGGACCGCGCACAATGGCCGCAAGTCGTCACCGGAATGCCGGCCATGTCCAAGGATTTCCAGCAGATAACCCGCGGCGTCTCGTCCTCTCTGCGCGGCCTGCGCAAGAGCAAGCCCGACCTCATGGGATCCTTCGACGCGATGGCCGACGCGGCGCTGCGCGACGGTGCCCTCGACAAGACCACTAAGGAGCTCATCGCGCTCGCGCTCGGCGTCGCGGGACACTGCGACGCCTGCATCGGCTTCCACGTCCAAGCCCTGGTGCGTCTCGGCGCATCCCGCGAAGCAATCGAGGAAGCCTTGGGTGTTGCCGTCTACATGGGGGGCGGGCCGTCGCTCATGTACGCTGCCGATGCTCTTGCCGCGTACGAGCAGCTGACCGCTCCCGTGCCTGCGTGAAAGGAGCCGCCATGTTCAGGAAAATTCTCGTCGCCGTCGACGGCAGCCCCACCTCCAACAAGGGTTACAAGGTCGCGGTGGATCTCGCGAAGTCCATCGGTGCCAAGCTCTTCGTGCTGCTCGTGATCGACGAGCGCGCCGTCGGCATCGGCCTGTCTGCCTCGGGGTTCGTGGCCCCCGCTTACGTGGAGGACGTGATCGCCGCGTTGCGCGACGCGGGACGCAAGGTCCTCGCCAAGGCGCAGCGCGAGGCGCAGGCCAAGGGCCAGGCGATCGACGCCCACCTTGTCGAGAGCTTGGGCAACGGCGTCGCGCCCACCATCCTCGCGCAGGCGAAGAAGCAGAAGGCCGATCTCATCGTGCTCGGCACGCACGGCCGCCGCGGACTCGCACGCGTGGTGGTGGGCAGCGATGCCGAGACGGTGCTGCGCGAAGCCGCCGTGCCAGTGCTGCTCGTGCGCGCGCGCTAGGCCGGTCAGTCGACCGGCACCGACCGGTACCTGGCAACGTCCGCGGCGGTCACCGGCGGAGCGCGATTGCCCCACGACCGCCGCATGTAGGTGACGACGTCGGCCACCTCCTGGTCGCTTAGCGCATAGGCGAAGGGAGGCATGCCGAAGGGGCGCGGATTGCCGGCCGTGGACGGCGGAAACCCGCCGAACAGCACGATGCGCACCGCATTGACCGGCGAGTTCGTCGCGATCGCCTGGTTGCCGGCGAGCGGCGGATACATCGGCGGCACGCCGCGGCCGTTGGAGCCGTGGCAGGTCTTGCACTGGCGGTCGTAGATCGCGCCGCCGGCATCGTGCGACGCGCGCAGTTGCGCATCCGTCATGCGCGAGGACGAAGGCCTCTCGACTGCGCCTCCCTCCGCAAGCGACTTCAAGTAGACCGCCATCGCGCGCGTATCCGCGTCGCTCAAGTGCTGCAGGCTGTCGTGGACCACCTGCGCCATCGGCCCGAATACGGCGCCGCGGGCGCTGACGCCCGTGCGCAGCAGGTCCGCGATCTCGCCGATGTCCCACTGTCCGAGGCCCATCTCGTGCGCGGACAAGCGCGCGGACGTGAGCGGCGGCGCATACCAGTCCTGCCGCGCGATGAGCCCGCCGCCGAGGGCATCGTCCCGGGCGATCGCGCCCAGGAAGTTGCGGCGGCTGTGGCACGCGTCGCAATGTCCCAGTCCCTGCACGAGGTAAGCGCCGCGATTCCACTCCGGCGAGCGCGCGGGATCGGGCGCGAAGGCGCCGGGCTTGAAGTAGAGCGCGCGCCATGCGAGGAGCAGCGCGCGCTGGTCATACGGAAATTCCAGCGCGTGCGGTCGGTTCTTCTGCACGACCGGCGGCACGGTGCGCAGGTAAGCGAATATCGCGTCGGAGTCCGCCCGCGTCACCCTGGTGTAGCTCGGATACGGAAACGCCGGATAGAGCGGCGTGCCGTCCTTCGAGCGGCCCTCGTGCATAGCGCGGAAGAAGTCGTCCGCGGTCCACGTGCCGATGCCGGTAGCGGGCTCCGGCGTGATGTTGGGCGTGACCATGCGCCCGAAGGGCGTCTGGATCACGAGGCCACCCGCGAAGGGCGCACCGCCGCGCGCGGTATGGCATGCGATGCAGTCGCCCGCGCGCGCCAGGTACTCGCCGTTGGGCACGCGCGCGTTCGCAACGGGCGCCGTTTCGACGGCAGGCCCGGCGCCGCACTCCATCGGCAGCTTCGCGGGCGCGTCCGGTGCAGCATGGGAACCCGGCAGGCTCGCGAGATAGGCGGCGACCGCGGCCCCGTCCGCCGCGCTCATGCGCTGCGCGATGCGCGCCATGCAATCGGGCGGATCGGCGCGGCGCAGCCCGCCGCGCCACGCACCGAGCTGGCCGTTGACGTAATCGGGAACGAGTCCCACGAGCCCGGGGATCGCGGGCCGCATGCCGGTCAGCGACTTGCCGTGGCACGCCGCGCACGCGGGGATGTCCTTCGCGCGGTCGCCGTCACGCACGAGCGCCTCGCCGCGGGCGAGGAGCTCGCGGTCCGGTGCTGCGGGCACCGCGGGATACGAAGGCGCCAGCTTGGCGTAATGCTCCGCGATCTCGCGCAAATACGCGTCCGATAGATACCGCGTGAAATAAACCATCTGCGGGTACGTGCGGCGCCCGTCGCGAAAGTTGACGAGCTGCCGATAGAGGTAATCGGCCGGCTTGCCCGCGATGCGAGGGTAGTACTCGTTGCGGCGGCCGCCCTCTCCCTGCTTGCCGTGGCAGGCCGTGCACGCGATGAGCCGCTGCGCGAGCGTATCGGCGAACTCGGTACCGGCGTCGCCGGCGGCATGCGCGCCGATGGGCGCCGCGAGAACCGCGCCTATGGCCGCGCGCGCAAAGGTACGCGCAAGGACTTGGCGCATCATCGGCCGATTATGCCCGTGCCCCGGGACCGTTCGTCCGGCGACTCTGAAACGTTCCCGGGCAGGCGGTGAATGTCAGCCGGCAAGCTCGCGGTAGGCGTGCCAGGTCGCATGCCCGACGAGCGGCACCGCGATCACGAGACCCGCGAAGAAGAGCGCGAATCCGGCCCCGATCACGACCACGATGAGGGCGCCCCACACGAGCATCGCGGGCACGTTGGCGCCGAACGCGCGCAGGCTCGTGAGGACGGCCACTACCCCGTCGACGCGCCGGTCGAGCATCATCGGCACGGACACGACGCTCACCGCGAACGTGAAGAGCGCGAAGAAGCCGCCGACGCAGGCGTAGGCGATGAGGAACTCGACGTTGGAGAACGCGAAAAACTGTTCGACGAACGTTGCCAGCGTGGGCATCCCGCCCGTGTAGAAGAGTGCGAACACGACGAGCGACGCGCGCGCCCACACGAGGAGGATCACCGCGAGCACGATCGCGAACATCCCGATGGCGCTCGTGTTGGCGCGCCACGCATCGAGCGTCGGCGCGAGCGACACGCGCTCGCCGCGCTCGCGCCGCC
>CAZIZD010000077.1:0-10647 GCA_964543615.1 uncultured Alcaligenaceae bacterium
CGAACTTCGCGTTGACCGCGCGATATTGTTCCCAGTCGCTCGCGCGAAAGAGCGGCCGCACGTGCGCGATGTGGCACAGCGGCCATAGCCCTTCGTTGGCGAATCCTTCGTAGTAGCCCGTCACCTCCTGCTCGGTGAGCCAGAGCCGTCGGATGCAATACGCGGGATGCTCGGGCGGGACGGCGACCCGATCGTCGCGATCCACCGTCTCGCGGTCGGCGCTGCCGCTGCCGTGCGCGATCCAGGTGCCCGAGCACGCACGCATGACGGGCTCGAGCGCGGTGACGAGACCGCTCGCCGGATGCTGCACGCGAATGCCGCCGGGCGTCTTCACATGGATGTACGGCTCGCGATTGCTCACGATGATGACGTCGTTGCCGCGCATCTCGCCGCGCAGCACCGCGCGCAGCGTGTCCTGCGTCCAGCGCTGCTGCGTCTCGTCCGTGGGCCGGAACTGGTGCTCGAGTTCGCGCAGCAGCGCCTGCACGTCGCGCGCGATGGGACGAAGCTCGGGTGCAGTTCCCGCGGACGGGCGCAGGATGCCCTCGCCGCGCAGCAGCGCGCGCAGTCCCGCGACCCACCCGCGCCACGACAGCTGCGCGATCACGACGGTGATGAGGGCCACACTCAACGTCAGCGCGGCGAAGAAGTAGAAGAGATAGCGCCGCGTCTCCTCGCTGCGGCGCTCGATGAAGCTCATGTCGTGCACCAACACGATCTGCGCTGGGCCCGCGGTCCCGGCATCGACGCCGCGCACGGCCACGTGCAGCACGCCCTTGGCCGTGCGCAGCAGGTGCTCGCCCGGGGTCATGAACGGCGCAAGCGAACCGCATCGAATCTCGCTCGGGAACGCACCGGTGGCAATCGGCGCCGCATCGTTGGACAGGCACAGCCCCACGGCATAGAGCCGCTCGTCGCTCAACAGGCGCTGGAAGTAGCCGAGCACGCGCGCGGGCGATTCGGCCTTGATCATGTCCTCGAGCGGTTCCTGCACGGTGCTCACGATGAGGCTGCTGCGCATGTCGAGATCGCGTACGAACCATCGCGTCGTCAGCATGTCGACGAGGGGCACCGCCGCGTAGGCGAACAGCGCAAGCGCGACGATCAATGGCACGAGAAAGCGCAGGGTTAGGTGCATGGGTCGACCTCCGCCGCGGCGGGACCGCCCATCGTGCGCCAAGATCCGTGCCCGCTGGACGCCCGCGAACGGCCCGCCGTTACGTAAGATATGTCCTACAAGGCGCTGCTATGGAAGCGTGGCTGAAGTACTACAACTGCCGGGAGTCCTTGCCGCGGCGGCGTGCGGCTCCTACCATCACCGGAAATTCATGGACGAAAGGCTCGTCATGATCGCCAAGATCCTCCTCGGTTACGACGGATCCGCGTCCGCGGAGCGGGCGCTCGATTTCGCGGTGGAGACCGCGCGCCGCTACGGCGCGGAAGTGCACGTGCTCGCCGTGGCGCGCCCGCCCGATCTCGGCACGGAGATCGAGGTCGTGCCGGTGATCGAGCGCGAGATCAAGCACTACGAGTCGGTCCTTGCGGGCACCGCGGACAAGCTCGCCGGCGTCACCGCGCATTCGGAAGTGGCGGTGGGGCATCCGGCTGAGCAGATCCTCCGCTACGCCGAGACGCACGGCATCGATCACATCGTCGTGGGCAATCGCGGCCGCACGCTGTTCGAGCGCCTGCTGCTGGGGTCGATCGCGCGCCAGGTCGTGGCGCACGCGCCGTGCAACGTCACGATCGTGCGCGCGTAGCGGCGTCGCGTCAGCCGTCGAACCCGAGTCCGAGCTTCGCCAGACGCTCGACGTCCTCGTCGCCGAACCCCCAGTCGCGCAGCGCGTCTCGTCCGCGCGCGCCGCGCTCCGGCGAGCCGCTGCGCACCGCACCGGGGGTCCGGGAGAAACGCGGGGCCGGGGCGGGCTGCGCAATGCCATCGACGGTCACGTGCGATCCGCGCGCGAGCGCATGCGGATGCGCCGCCGCTTCGGCGAACGTGAGCACCGGAACCGCGCAGGCATCGCGTCCTTCGAAGATGCGCGTCCACTCGTCGCGCGTTTTTTCTGCGAACGCGCGCGCAAAGCGCTCGCGCAGCACGGGCCATTCGGCGCGGTCGTGCTGCGCCGGCAAGGATTCGTGCGCGAGCCCGAGACCGTCGAGCAGCTCCGCATAGAACTTGGGCTCGATCGCGCCCACGGCAAAGTGCTTGCCGTCGCGCGTGGCGTACGTGTCGTACCACGGCGCGCCGGAATCGAGCACGTTCACGCCGCGCGCGTCGGTCCACTGGCCCGCGGCGCGCATGCCCCACACCATCGTGGAGAGAAGTCCCGCGCCCTCGGTCATCGCGGCATCGACGACCTGTCCGTGTCCCGAAGTTTTCGCCTCCAGCAGCGCGGACACGATGCCGAACGCGAGCATCATGCCGCCGCCGCCGAAGTCGCCGACGAGATTGATCGGCGGCACCGGGCGCTCGCCTTCGCGCCCGATCGCGTGCAGCACGCCCGACAGCGCGATGTAGTCGATGTCGTGACCTGCGCGCGGCGCCATCGGCCCCGTCTGGCCCCAGCCCGTCATGCGGCCGTAAACGAGCCTCCGATTCTTCGCCAGCAGCACGTCCGGACCCAGGCCCAGGCGCTCCATCACGCCGGGGCGGAAGCCTTCGAGGACCACGTCGGCCTTGCCGGCGAGCAACGCCGCAGCCTCGACGCCTTGCGGCGATTTGAGGTCGAGTGTCACCGAGCGGCGTCCGCGCATCATGATGTCGTACCAGCGCGCGCGTCCGAAGCCCAGGCGCGCATCCTGCTGCCGATCGGCGAGCAGCACGTCGGCGCCCATGTCGGCCAGCATCATGCCGCAGAACGGCACTGGGCCGATGGCTTCGAACTCGAGCACGCGAATTCCGGTGAGAGGTCCCATGGGCGGATGGTAGCGCGTGGACGTCAGCGCGCAAGGCGGGGGGCGAGCTCGCGCACGATACGTGCGACCGTGCGCGCGGCAAGCGTCGTGGGCCGCTGGGTCGTGGTGGCGAGCAACGTCTTCTGCACGATGGACGGCTTGACCACGCGAGCTATGACGAACTCCGTGCTGCCGTAGTCGCGGCGAGCGAGGTGGAGCGGTACCAGCGAGCAGAGGCCCGTCAACGCGACCGCGTCGCGGATCAGGGTCGCGGACCCGGCCTCGAGGACGATGTCGGGTGCAAGGCGCTGGCGCTGCGCGACGTCGCGGACGAAGCTCACCAGCGCATTGGGCTGCGGCGGAAGAACCAACGGGTGGCCCACGGCCGCGCGGAGCGGAATCTCGCTCGCGCGCAAGGTATGTTGCGCGCGCGAGGCGACCAGGGCGATGTCGGAGGTCACGAGGAGCTCCGCCCCCTTGACTCCTCCGCGGCCGTACCGGTTGAAGACGCCGACGTCCACTCGCCCGTGCGCCAGCATGTCCTCCACCTGCCCGCTATAGGCCTCGAGCGCGCGCAATCGGATGCGCGGAAACTCGTCGAGAAGCCGCTTGCACAGGAGTGCCACCAGCGGGCGCGCCACGGCGGGGACGAAGGCGATCTCGACGGTACCCGAAGGGCTCTCGCGCTCGCCCCGCGCGTCGGATTCGAGCGCGGCCGCCTCGGCGAGCACGCGCCGCGCGCGCGGGAGCAGGCGCATGCCGAGCTCGGTCGGCGCCACGCCGCGTCCGGTGCGATGGAAGAGGCGGCCCTGCAGCTCCGCCTCGAGCGCCGAGATGCGCCGGCTCAGTATCGACGATGCCTGGCCGGCCGCGGCGGCCGCCCGGGTGAGGCTGCCATGGTCCGCGACGGACGCGAAGGCCGCGAGGTCCTTGAAGTGCATTTGCTGATTTGGCAAATCTGCTTTGGTTGGATTGACTGTATCGCAAATCCAGTCAGACCGCTACGCTGCTGCCCATGGATGGCCAACCCCAAGGTCCGCTCGCCGGACTGCGTATTCTCGACCTGTCCACCGTGGTGGCCGGCCCGTTTGCGTCCGGACTCCTCGCCGACTACGGCGCCGACGTGATCAAGGTGGAGATGCCGGGCGCGGGGGACGCGCTGCGTGCGCTCGCGCCGCACAAGGACGGCGTGCCGCTGTGGTGGAAGGTTACCAACCGCAACAAGCGCGGCGTGACGCTCGACCTGCGGCGTCCCGAGGCGCGCGACGTGCTTGCCCCGCTGGTCTCGGCGTCGGACGTCCTGGTGGAGAACTTCCGCCCGGGCACGCTCGATCGGTGGGGCATCGACGCCGGTTGGCTCCATGCGATCAATCCTCGGCTCACGATCCTGCGCATGACGGGTTTCGGGCAGACCGGGCCTTACCGCGACCGGCCTGGTTTCGCGCGCGTGTTCGAGGCGATGAGCGGGTTCACCCACATATGCGGCGAGCCCGGCGGCGCGCCGCTGCACGCGGGCTATCCCGTCTCCGATGCCATCGGCGGACTGTTCGGCGCGCTCGGCGTGCTGGCGGCGCTGTTCCGGATCAAGGGCGACCCCGCGCAGGTGGGGCAGGAGATCGACTGCTCGATTGCCGAGGCGATGCTCCGCGTGATGGAATTCCTGCCGATCGAGTTCGACCAGCTGGGCACGGTGCGCACGCGCTCGGGCAACTTCAGCCAGTACGCAGCCCCCGGCAACGTCTATCGCACGCGCGACGGGCGCTATGCCTCGATCGCTGCCTCGACACAGAGTATCTTCGAGCGCCTGTGCGCCGCGCTGGACGCGCCGGAGCTTGCGCGCGACACGCGCTACGCGGACAACCCGCTGCGCGTCGCCAACCGTGAAGCCCTCGATGCCGCGGTCGCAGCGGCGATTGCGCGCTACACGCTCGACGAGCTCCGTGCGAGGCTCGACCTGCACGAGGTGGGCTTCTCGCCGATCAACGACATCGCCGACGTGTTCGAGGACCCGCAGTTCGCCGCGCGCGGCGCGATCGTGCCGGTCCCGGACACGGAGCTCGGCACCGTTCGCATGCAGGGCGTAGTTCCGCGCTTTTCGCACACGCCCTGCAGCGTGCGCTGGGCGGGTCCGCGGCTCGGCGCCCACACCGACCAAGTCCTGGAAGAAATCGGCATCGACGCGGAGCGCCGCGCATCTTTGCGCGAGCAAGGCGTCATCTGACGTTGGAGGAGGAAGCATGAAGCCGTGGGTCGTACGCATCGCGGTTGCGCTGATGGTGGCGGCGGCCGGCGCCGCACACGCACAGGGTGGGGCAGGCAAGGTGACCCGGATCCTGGTCGGGTTTCCGCCTGGACAGGCGACGGACATCGTGGCGCGGCTTCTCGCCGAGCGCCTCACGCCCGCTCTGGGCCAGACTGTGATCGTCGAGAACAAGCCGGGGCAGGGCGGCAGTGTCGTGCTCGCGGCGCTGGCCAAGTCGCCGCCCGACGGCAGCGTGCTCTCCCTGTCCGCGCTTGCCGCTTACGTGGTGAACCCTTATCTCTACAGGAGCGTGGGCTACGAGACACTAAAGGACCTCGACCCGGTCGCGATGGTGGCGGAGCTTCCTCTCGTCCTCGCGGTCAACGCCGACCTCCCCGTGCGCGACATGAAGGAGTTCATCGCGTACGCCAGGGCGAATCCGGACAAGCTTGCGCACTCGTCGTCCGGCAACGGCACGCTGTCGCACCTGCTGATGGAGGATTTCAAGGCGCGCGCGGGCATCAAGGTCATGCACGTGCCCTACCAGGGAAGCGCCCCGGCGATGCGCGACCTGATGGGAGGCCAGGTGCAGATCGGGCTCGACACGGCAGCCGTGATCCAGCCGCAGGCACAGGCGGGCAAGCTGCGGGTGATCGCTGTCGGCACGCGCGAGCGGCTGCCGGCGTTCCCCGGCGTGCCGACGTTCATCGAACTGGGTTATCCCGGGTTCGAGGCGGTCGCGTGGGTCGGGCTGACCGCGCCTGCGGGTACGGCGCGCGAGGTGCGCGATCGAATCAGCGCAGAGGTGCAGAAGATCGTGCGCTCACCTGACTTCCAGCAGAAGCTCGTGGCCGCGGGTGGCATCCCGCGGCCTTCCAGCGTCGACGAGATGGCGGCGTTCCTGCGCAGCGAGGACGTCCGCTGGAAAGCGATCGTCGCGCAAACCGGGGCGAAGGTGGACTGAGTTCCTTCCCTACGGCAAACGTCGCTCTGCCACGCCTTCTTCGGGCGGCGCGGTCGCGATGGCCGCGCGCCCGTCACGCCCGTGCGTGGCTCCGCATCGTGTCGTCGAGCCAGTCGAACATGCGCGCGAGGAAGAGCGATCGTGCCGCCCCCGCGCAGTGATCGCCCGCGCCTTCGGCCGCGGTGAATCGCTGGAGCGTCTTCGGGCAGGTCAGCGCCTCGTAGATCGCGGGGGCGCCCTGCGCCAGCGGATCGCTCTCCTCGCAGGCCACGAAGGTCGGGCACGCGATGCGGTCGAGCAAACCTTCCGTGTCGAACGCGAACGACGCCGCGAGGTAGCCCTGCAGCGATGCGACGCCGTGCACCATGGGCCCGCGCTGCAGCATCCTCCATCGCAAGCCCGGATCGTTCTCGATGTGCCGGACGTAGGGGGTGAACAGCGAAGGGTCCGCGGCGAGGGGATCCGCGAGCGCCGCCCGCGGAAGCGCGCCGAACATCTTGCGCATGCCCGCCGCAAGTCCCGCAAGACCCGGGTCGGACACGAGAGCCGCGAGGCGCGGCTCGCCCGTGGCGGCGCGCAGCGAGAGGTAGCCGCCGAAGCTCCATCCGGACAGTGCGATTCGCGCGGGGTCGACGCCTGGCAGCGTGAGCGCGAAATCGATCGCCGGACGCACGACGCTCTCCCAATCGGGCCGCATGCGCAGTCCCTGCTCGAAGAGCACGCGCCCCTGTCCGGGACCGTCGAACACAAGGCAGTGCCAGCCGCGCTTGCGGGCCGCGACCGCGAAGGCGAAGTACATCTCGTGCAGTGTCGAGTCGTAGCCGTTGGTGCACACGAGGAGCGGCCTGACACCTTCGCCGCCGCTCACGAAATAACCCGGCAGCGTCGTGCCTTCGTAGGGAATCTCGACCGCAACGAGCGGCGGGTCGATCGCGGCCGCGGCCTTGGCGAAGGTCCGCGCTTCGAGGCCGTAGGCCGCGGCCAGTGCCTGGGAGACCGGATGGCCATACAGGAAGCAGTACGCGGTGCGGTAGTAGTTGGAGGCGCGCAGCCACGCCTCGGCCGCGCTCGTGCGATGGCCGTGCGCTGCGGCATCGTCCCCCAATGCGGCGACACGATCGGCGGTCCCGGTCCATTCGCGATGCCAGGCCTGCGTATCGCCCGGCGGCACGCGCGCCATCGTGGTCGTGCATTCGCCAAAGTCCGCGCCGCCGTGGAGTGCGTGCCTGAGGGCGCGTGCGGCCTGGTCTTCGAACAGCGGGTCGGAGGAGAGAAGCGGCATGGCGTTCAGTCATGGCGCGCGAGGCGTCGCGCGAGCTGGTCGTGGTGGATATGCAGTGCGCGCGCCTCGAGCGTGCAGAGGATGCCGTCACGCACGATCACGCGCCCGTTGACCGTGGATAGCCACGCGCGCGCCGGCGCGCAGAAGAGCAGGGCCGCAAGCGGATCGTGCAGCGCGCCCGCAAATGCGATGTCGTCGAGGTCGAAGACGGCCACGTCGGCCGCCATGCCCGGGACCAGCGCGCCGATGTCCTCGCGACCGAGCACCGCCGCGCCGCCGCGCGTGGCGATCCAGAGCGCCTCGCGTGCGTCGAGGGTGCGGGCCTCGGCGTTGACCCGCGCGAGCAGCAGCGCCTGCCGCGCCTCGGCAAGGAGATGCGACGAGTCGTTCGACGCCGAACCGTCCACGCCGAGTGCTACCTTGACGCCCGCGTCGCGCATCCTGCGCACGGGCGCGATCCCCGAGGCGAGGCGCATGTTCGATGTCGGGCAATGCGCAACGCCCGTCCCGGTGCGGCCGAAGAGATGGATGCCGTCGTCGTCGAGCTTCACGCAGTGCGCGTGCCAGACTTCAGCGCCGGTCCATCCCGCGTCGTGCGCGTACTGCGCGGGCGTGCATCCGAACCGCTCGCGCGTGTAGGCCACGTCGTCGTGGTTCTCGGCCAGGTGCGTATGCAGACCCACGCCGTACGAACGCGCGAGCGCGGCGGTCTCGCGCATGAAGGCGGGGGACACGCTGAAGGGCGAGCAGGGCGCGCACGCGACGCGCAGCATCGACAGCGGCGCGGGGTCGTGAAACGTCTCGATGACGCGCCGCATGTCGCGCAGCGCGTCGTCCTCGCGCTCCACCAGCGCGTCGGGCGGGAGACCGCCTTGCGACTCGCCGACGGTCATCGCGCCGCGGCAAGCGTGGAAGCGCAAGCCGATTTCCTGCGCGGCCTCGATGGTGTCGTCGAGACGCCCCCCATTGGGGAAGAGATAGAGGTGATCGCTGGTCGTGGTGCAGCCGGAGAGCGCGAGCTCGGCAAGCGCGGTCGACGCCGACACGCGCAGCATCTCCGGCGTCAGGCGTTGCCACATCGGATACAGCGTGCGCAGCCAGCCGAAGAGGTCGGCGTCCTGCGCGGCGGGGACCGCCCGGGTGAGCGTCTGGAAGAAGTGGTGATGCGTGTTCACGAGCCCGGGAAGGATCACCTTGCCGCGGCAGTCGATCACCTCGTCCGCCGTCGCGGGCAGCGCATGCGCGGGTCCTACCGCCGCGATCGTGCGATCGCGGATCAGCACCGATCCACCGGCGACTTCGCTGCGCGCGTCGTCCATGGTGGCGACGACGGTCGCGTCGCGCAGCAGCAGGGTCCGGGGTTGCACCATCGTGTAACTTTACAGGCTGCGCGAGCGGGGTGCGATAATCGCGCCCGCCCATGCGTATCCTGCCCACCGTACTCATCGTCGCATGCCTCGCCTGCGTGCTCGGCGCCTGCGCGACGCGCCCCATAAACGCGCCCATCGCCGAGGTGAAGCGCGGGACCGGCTATCGCCTGGAGGCCCGGCAGGCCCAGGACCAGGACCGCGAGACGCTCATGATCCTCGCGTTCTCGGGGGGCGGCACGCGCGCGGCCGCGTTCGCCTTCGGCGTGCTCGAGGAGCTGCGCAAGACGGAAGTCACGCTGGCCACGGGCCGGCGTATCCGCGTGCTGGACGAGATCGACGTCATTACCGGCGTCTCGGGCGGCAGCTTCACGGCGCTCGCGTACGGTCTCTACGGCGAGAAGCTCTTCGATGACTACGACCAGCGTTTCCTCAAACGCGACGTCGAGGGCGAGCTCCTGTCGCGCTTCCTGAGCCCCAAGAACTGGAGCGCGCTGTGGTCGGCCCAGTGGGGGCGCTCGGAGATGGCCGCGCAGCTCTACGACGAGATCCTCTTCAACGGCGCGACGTTTCGCGACCTGCAGGGGAAGCCCGGTCCGCTCATCGTCGCGACGGCCACCGACATCTCGACCGGCTCGCGGCTCGGTTTCACGCAATCGGACTTCGACCTCCTGTGCTCGGACGTCGACTCGGTACCGCTGTCGCGCGCCGCCGCGGCGTCCTCGGCCGTGCCCCTGGTGCTGTCGCCCGTGACCATCAACAACTACGGCGGGACGTGCGGATTCCAGTTCCCGTCCTGGACTCTCGCGCTGCAGGGCGCCGACAAGGGCGCCCGACCCGCGAGCCGCGCGTTGTTCCGCACCAAGGAGATGCAGTCGTTCCAGGACAGCAAGAATCGCCCGTACATCCATCTCGTCGACGGCGGTCTCGCGGACAACCTGGGCATGCGCAGCGTGCTCGAAGTGATGGAGACCATCGAGAACGCAAAGGCCTCCGGCCGCCGGACGCGCCTCGACGACACGCGCCGCATCGTCATCTTCGTCGTCAACTCGCTTTCGCTGCCCAAGACCGACTGGGACAAGTCGCCGCGTCCGCCCAACGACATCATGATCCTGCTCAAGGCCACGGGCGTGCCCATCGACCGCTACTCGTACGAGGCCATCGACCTGCTCTCGGATCTGAGCGTGCGCTGGAAGACGTTGCGCGAGCTGGGCAGCAAGCCCGGACAGGGCGGTGCGCTCGCCGTGCCCGACATCGACGTGTACGCCGTCGACGTCTCGTTCGCCGCGCTCAAGGACCGCACCGAAGCGGATTATCTCAACGACCTGCCGACGTCGTTCGTGCTCACACCCGAAGCGGTGGACCGCTTGCGCGCTGCCGGCGCCACGCTCGTGCGCGAGTCGCCCGACTTCGCGCGGCTGCTGAAGGACCTCGGCGCCTCCAGGGCAGCGCCGTGAGCGATCTGCTCCTATTGTTCGAGGCGCAGCGCGCTGCCTTCGCGCGCGAACGCAACCCATCGCTCCGCGTGCGCCAGGACCGGCTTGCGCGTCTCGCCGATCTCGTCGTCCGACACGAGGCGCGCTTCGTCGCGGCGATCGACGGCGACTTCGGCGGACGCTCCTCGCACGAGACGCGGCTTGCCGAGCTCTACATCGTCTCCTCAGAGATCGCCGACGCGCGCCGGCATCTTGCGAAGTGGATGCGTCCCGTGCGCGTCTCCACGCCACTGCACCTCAAGCCCGCACGCGCGCGCATCGAGCGGCAGCCGGTGGGGGTCGCCGGTGTCATCAGTCCGTGGAACTATCCGGTGCAGCTCGCGCTCGCGCCCGTCGCGGGCGCCCTCGCCGCGGGCAACCGCGTGCTGCTGAAGGCGTCGGAGCTCACGCCCGCGACG
>CAZIZD010000077.1:10657-13853 GCA_964543615.1 uncultured Alcaligenaceae bacterium
TCGGCGCTGCTGCACGAGCTCGTGGGCGGGGCGTTCGCCCCCGACGAGTTCGCCGTGGTGCTCGGCGACGCGTCCGTCGGCCACGCGTTCTCGAGCCTGCCGTTCGATCATCTCTTCTTCACGGGATCGACCGCCGTGGGACGCGCGGTAGCGAAGGCCGCCGCGGAGAATCTCACGCCCGTCACGCTCGAGCTCGGCGGCAAGTCGCCGGTGCTGATCGCGCCGGATGCCGACCTCGAGCTCTCGGCGCCGCGCGTCATGACGGGCAAGCTCCTCAACGCCGGGCAGACGTGCATCGCGCCCGATTACGCGCTGGTGCCGCATGACAAGCTCGACGCGTTCGTGCAGGGCGTGCAGCGCGCCGCCGCCACGCTCTACCCCGCGTACGTCGCGAATGCGGACTACACGTCCATCGTCAACGACCGTCATCGTGCGCGCCTTGCCGCGCTGCTCGACGACGCGCGTGCGCAAGGCGCCACCGTCGTCGAGATCAACCCGGGCAACGAGACGCCACCGCCCGGCTCGCGCAGGATGCTGCCCGCGCTCGTCATCGGCGCGACCGACCGCATGGCCGTGATGCGGGAGGAGATCTTCGGACCCATCCTGCCGATCGAGACGTACGCGAACCTCGACGAGGCGCTCGCGAAGATCAACGCGCGGCCGCATCCGCTCGCGTTCTACTACTTCGGCCGCGACGGCATGCGCGCGGGCAAGGTGCTCGCCGAGACGATCGCGGGTGGCGTGACCATCAACGACACGCTGTGGCACTTCGCGCACAAGAACCTGCCGTTCGGCGGCGTGGGCGCCTCGGGGCTCGGCGCGTATCACGGCGAGGCATCGTTCCTCACCTTCACCCACAGGAAGCCCGTTTTCGTGCAGCCGCGGCTCGCGGCCACGCGCCTGTTGAATCCCCCCTACGGCGTGGCGTTCGAGAAGGTGCTCGCGCTGCTGCGCAAGCTCAACGGGTAGCGACCCGCATCACTTCGACGGCCGCGTGCCCCGCACGACGCGCAGTCCGCTCGCGACGAAATCGACGAATGCACGCACGCGCGCCGAGGTCTGGTGGCGCGGCGCGTACACGGCGTAGATGTCCGCATCGGGTGTCCGGTAGTTGGCGAGCACCTCCACCAAGTCACCGCTTGCGAGCCACTGCCCGATGTCCCACTCCGCGCGCATGAGAATCCCGTGGCTGTCCAGCGCCCAGCTCACCGCGACACCGCCGTCGTTGGTCGCGAGATTGCCGCGCACCTTCACGAGCTCGGCACGCCGCGTCTTGCCGCGTGCAGGCGTGAGGCGCCACACGCCGTAGGCCTCGTCGCCCTGACGAATGCCGATGCAGTTGTGGCGAACGAGGTCGCCCGGGACCTTGGGGGCGCCGTGCCGGGCGAGATAGGCGGGCGCCGCGCACAGGAGCCGCCGATTCGAGCCGATGCGCCGCGCGATCACGCGAGAGTCCGGCGGCGCGCCGAACCGGATGCAGACGTCGAAGGCGTCTTCGGTGAGCGAGGGCGGGTTGACCGAGAGCTGCAGCTGCACGTCGACCCGCGGATGCCTGCGCACGAACTGCGAGACGAGCGGCGCAATGTGGTTGCGGCCGAATCCCAGCGTCGCGTTCACGCGCAGGAGCCCTTGCGGCGTGTCGCGCGCGGTGCCGAGCGCCTGCGCGAGATCGTCGATGTCGTCGAGGATGCGCCGGGCGTGGTCGAGGTACAGCTCGCCCTCGGGCGTGAGCTGCATGCGCCGCGTGGACCGGTTGACGAGCGACGTCCCGGCGCGCGCCTCCATCGCGGCCAGGTGCTGGCTCACCGCTGAGGTGGTGATGCCGAGCTCGCGCGCGGCGGCGCTCAGGCTTCCGCTGGCGGCGAGGGTCGAGAAGAAGGCCAGGTCCCCGGGTTCGACGGTGCGCTTCATTGTTAAGTCCAGCTTAAAGACGCTTTAATCCTAGCGCCGGGCGACGGTCCCGTCGAGCGGCTACATTGCGGGGACAACACGCGTGGAGGAGCCCAGATGAAGACCTATCGCATCGCCACCATTCCCGGCGACGGCATCGGCAAGGAAGTCGTTCCCGCGGGGAGCGAGGTCATGCAAGCCGTCGCCGCGTCGCTCGGCACCTTCGCCCTCGAGTTCGAGGACTTCGGCTGGGGCGGCGACTGGTACCGCAAGCACGGCGTGATGATGCCCGCCGACGGCCTCGACGCGCTGCGCGGCAAGGACGCGATCCTGTTCGGATCGGCCGGCGATCCCGACATCCCCGACCACGTCACGCTCTGGGGACTGCGTCTCAAGATCTGCCAGGGGCTCGACCAGTACGCGAACGTACGGCCGACGCGCCTTTTGCCCGGCATCGAGAGCCCGCTGCGCAACTGCAAGCGCGAGGATCTCGACTGGGTCATCGTGCGCGAGAACTCCGAGGGCGAGTATTCGGGACTGGGCGGCCGCGTGCACCAGGGCCATCCCATCGAGGTCGCGAGCGACGTGTCGATTCTCACCCGCGCCGGTGTGCAGCGCATCCTGCGCTTCGCGTTCGCGCTCGCCCGGTCGCGTCCGCGCAAGCTTCTCACCGTGATCACCAAGAGCAACGCGCAGCGCCACGCCATGGTGATGTGGGACGAGATCGCGAAGGAGATCGCCGCCGAGTTCCCCGACGTGCGCTGGGACAAGGAGCTCGTTGATGCCGCGACGGCGCGCATGGTGAACCGGCCCGCGTCGCTCGACACGATTGTCGCCACCAACCTGCACGCGGACATCCTGAGCGATCTCGCCGCGGCGCTCGCCGGGAGCCTCGGCATCGCGCCGACCGGCAACATCGATCCCGAGCGCCGCTATCCGTCGATGTTCGAGCCCATCCACGGCTCGGCCTTCGACATCATGGGCAAGGGCGTGGCCAATCCCATCGGCACGTTCTGGTCGGTGGTGATGCTGCTCGAGCACATCGGCGAGCCGGCAGCGGCTCGCGCGGTGATGGATGCGGTGGAAGCCGCGACCGCCAATCCCAGGCTCCGCACGCGAGATCTCGGCGGCAACGCGACGACGCGCGAAGTGACGGACGCCGTGTGTGCCCACATCGCGGGCGCGCAACGACGCGCCGCCTAGGAGGACCTCGTCATGCTCCGGACTCTCGCTGTTGCAGCGGCGCTGTGCGCCGCGCTCGCCCCGCCTGCGTTGGCTGTCGATGGGTATCCCGCGAGGCCCATCA
>CAZIZD010000078.1:0-13845 GCA_964543615.1 uncultured Alcaligenaceae bacterium
CAAGGTCTCGGGTGTCGCGCTCCACGACAACAACTGCGGATTCAAGGCCTATCGCGCGTGGTGTCTCAAGACACTCTCGCTGCGCGGCAACCAGCACCGCTTCATTCCCGCGTTGCTCGCCTGGCAAGGCGCGCGCATCGGCGAGATCCCCGTCAAGCACCACGCGCGCCGCTTCGGCGCATCGAAGTACGGCATCTCGCGCTACTTCGAGGGCGCGTTCGACCTGTCGACGCTCATCCTGCTCACCAAGTTCTCGCAGAGTCCGCTCTATCTGTTCGGGCTCATCGGGCTGCCGCTGTTCCTACTCGGGGCGGGGATCGGCGCATGGCTCGTCGTCAACCACTTCATCTACGTGTTCGCGGGCACCGCGGGGTTCCCGCTCACCAGCAGGCCGCTGCTCATCATCGCGTTCTTCTTCGTGATCATGGGATTGCTGGTCATCCTGATCGGCCTGCTGGCCGAGATGGTCCTGCGCACGTCGCCCGCGCCGATTCCGGTGCGGGCGGTGGTGGAGTCACGCCCTGGATTCGTCCATTCCTCCGGCGGAAACGGAGGTCCCCGCCCGCCCGCCGGCAGCTAGCGCACGCGCCTTCGCGAGTGCAGGATGCGCGGGATCGAGGTTGTGCGCGAGATGCGGCAGCGCCGCCCGGGCTTCGTCACGGGACGTGTCCCCCGAGCTGAGTCGCGCGAGCTGCAGATGCGCGAGTCCCGTACGAAACGACCACGAACGACTCCCCTGCAGCAACTTGGCCATCGCGAGCGCTGCCTGCGCATCGGCGGCGGCGGCATCGCGGTCGCCCTTGCGCTCGTGATTGCGCGCGCGCCCGAGCAGCGAACCCAGCACGCCCGCGGATGGCAGCCCTTCGCCGATGCTCTCGGTCTGGTGCGCGATCGCCGCGGCGGGATCGCCCCGCAGGGCCGCGATCATGGCCTCCACGCGCAAGCGTGCGGAGTCCGCCGGGCTGCTTGCCGGGATAGACGCCGGCCGGTCCGCTTGCGCGGCATCGAGCATCGCCTCGGCCTCGTCGGCGCGCTCCTGATCCGCGAACAGCTCGACGATGCATAGCGCGATGTTGTAAGCGAGCAATCCCATCTCGCGCTGGCGGGCGATGGCGAGACTTTCGCGATAGCCGTCCAGCGCCCCATCCCAGCGTCCCATCTGGGCAAGGGTGTAGGCGCGATTGGCGAGAACGTAAGGAGACTGCGGCGTTTCCGGGGATGCGCGCGCCTGCGTCGCCATGCATCGGTCGAAGAGCTCGAGCGAACGCTCGAGATCGCCGAGCTCCTGCTCGGCGAGTCCCCAGTTGCCCATGTACTGCACGCATGCGGTGCTGTCCGCGAGACCGAGGGACTCGAATGCCGCGATGGACGCCGCGAACTCGCGCGCCGCGGCGTCGTTCTGCGCGTTGAGATGATGCGACCACGCGAGGTTCGCAAGATAGATGGGCTCGTGCCGGCGGGGCGCCCGCGGCGAAGCGCGATACCAGCGCAATGCTTCCTGCGCGTGCTGCAACCCGCGTGCGCGGTCGTTGCAGAAGTTGGCGAGATAGGCGCGATGCGCGTGCGCCTCCGCGCGCACTTCCGGCGCAGTCGCAGTACGGGCGAGAATCGCGTCGAGCTCGGCGATGGCCGCATCGGCATCGCCCAGGCGGCCGGCGGTCACGGCGCGGCGGGCGGCGAGCGAGTCGCGCAGCGCGTCGTCGCCGGCTTGGCGCGCCACCTCCACAGCCCGAGTCAACAGCGTCAGCGCCCGGGTGGTATCGTCGAGCTGGCTGTGGCAGCTCGCGAGCATGCCCAGCACGAACGCGTGCTGTCCGGCGTTGCCCTTCACCTCCGATTCCACCAGGCGCTCGCTGCGCTCCAGCAACTGCTGCGCGGTGAGCGGGCCACCGCGCGCCGCCTTGGTGATCAGCGTGTCGAGGAACACGTTCACCGCCGAGTTGCGCTCGGCGAGCGCATAGGCACGGTCGCGCTCGATGCCGGCGCGACGGGCCTGCCACAAGGCGGCGGCCGCTCCCAGCACGAGTGCGGCGATCACCACCGCGGTCGCCCCGACCCCGAGGGCAATGGCGAACGCCGCCGCGATCGCCGTGCCGACGGCGAGCGGAATCCGGTGGCGGCTCGCGAAGCGGCTCGCGCGGTAAGCCAGCGTGTCGGCACGCGCCGCGACGCCCTCGCCCGCCAGCGTCCGCCGCAGGTCCTGGGCAAATGCGTCGATCGTCGGATAACGTTCGTGCACCTGCTTCTTGAGCGCCTTGTTCAGGATCGCGTCGAGGTCGCCGCGCAGCGCGCGCTTCACAACCGGGTCGGCCGCGACGTCGCTGGCACGCGGCACGTCCGCCGACATGATCACCTGCTCGATCTGTGCCGGCGTCGCGTCGCGCCGCCGGTAGGGATGGGCGCCCGCCAGGATCTCGAAGGCCACCACACCCAGCGAGTAGACGTCGCTGGCCGTTCCGATCGGATCGCCGCGGATCTGCTCCGGGCTCGCGTAGTCGAGCGTGAGGGCTCGCCCGGCGGCGCGCGTCAGCGCCGTCTCGCGCGCGACGTCGCCCTCGAGCAGCTTCGCGATGCCGAAGTCGAGGAGCCGCGCCTCGCCCTGCGGCGTCACCAGGATGTTGCTCGGCTTGAGATCGCGGTGAACCACGAGCCGCGCATGGGCGAAGGCGACCGCATCGGCCACCTGCAGCAGGAGCCGCAGTCGCGCGTCGATCGCGAGCGGACGGGCGCGGCAATATTCGTCGATGGGCACGCCCGGCACGTACTCGAGCGCCATGTACGGCCTGCCCCGCGGATCCACGCCCGCGTCGTAAAGGCGCGCGATGTGCGGATGCTCGAGCGCTGCCAGGATGTCGCGCTCGCGCGCGAAGCGCTCGGCAAAGCCCGGTGCCCACGTGACGTGCGGCAGCTTGAGCGCGACGTTGCGGCGAAGCGCGCCGTCGGCGCGGCTTGCGAGCCATACTTCGCCCATGCCGCCGCGCCCCAGCGCCCGCTCCAGGCGATAGGGCCCGATGGTGCCGCCCGCGGCGACCTCCTCGCGCGGCTCGATCGGCAGCTTGGGCAGGAACTCGGCGGTCGCCACCATCGCGTCGCGCTCGAGCAACCCGCGCAGCAGCGCCGCGAGGTCGGCATCCGCACCCGCAAGCTGCTGGAGCCACGTTTCGCGCTGACGCTCGTCGAGCACGAGTGCCTCGTCGAGCAGCGACGAGAGCCTGCGCAAAGTGTCGGCACCGTGAGTCATCGAGGAGCCTCCCCCGCGAGAGCGGCGTCGTGCCGGACCGGGTGCGCAACTGTACTGCGGCCCCGCTCCCTCCGCCACTCCGGTGGCAAGCGCCACCTCCGGCGCCACCCCCCGGTTGTGATAACGTTTCGCCCACCAAACGGGGAGAGCGGTCCATTGAGCCTCAAAGTCACCTGGGACGAATACAACCGGCTGGTCGAGCGCCTCGCGCTCACCGTCTACGAGTCCGGATTCCACTTCAACCAGATCATCTGCATCGCGCGCGGAGGACTGCGCGTCGGTGACGTGCTCTCGCGGATCTTCGAGCAGCCGCTCGCGATCCTCTCCACCCATTCGTACACGTCCGAAGGCGGCACGATCCGCGGCGAGCTCGTGATCGCCGAGCACATGACCATGACCAAGCCGCGGCTCGGCGATCGCGTCCTGCTGGTCGACGACATGGTCGACTCCGGGCACACGCTCGAGGCGGTGTACAGGGAGCTGCCCAAGCGCTTCCCGCACATCACCGAGCTGCACACCGCGGTGCTGTGGTGGAAGGCCTGCTCGGTGTTCAAGCCCGAGTATTACGTCGAGTACCTGCCGGACAATCCCTGGATCCACCAGCCGTTCGAGGTTTACGACAACCTCCCGCCGGAGAAGCTCAAGGCGCACCTTTTGACCTGACCTGCTGCTTCCCCCGGGGAGTTGCGGTACCCTTTCGTGTGCTGTGTCTCACGATGGGGAGATCGAGATGCGTGGCATTCTCATGGCGATCACGCTCGCGGCCGCGACCGGCGCAAGCGCGCAGACGGGTTACTTCCAGGGCGTGACGCCACGCCCCGCCGACGTCTTTCCGCTGCCGGCGAGCGTCACGGTCACGCGCACGGCGCCGCCCGGCGGCAAGACCGACGTCGTGCCCGCGCTATATACGCACGTCAGCACCGACAAGGAGTCGCGCACCTATGAGTGGGCGAACCTCGCGGTGCTCTTCAACAATTCCGACTACGGGGCCAACGTCGCGTCGTATGCGCAGGCGCGCAAGTTCGGCAAGGGCGTCACCTGGGCAGGGGTGATGGAGGTCCAGGACGTGAGCGGCATCGGCGGCTTCCACGGCCTGCAGATCGATGCGTTCACGACGGGACCGAGCCCGGTGCCCGGCAGCACCGGCGGCGACCGCATCGGCCTCGACATCGTGATCGGCCGTGCGTTCAACCAGGGGCCGAAGGCGACGGTCGACTACGGCGTGCTGGTGGCCCCGAGCGGATTCGACGACAGCCAGGCCGACATCAACTTCGGCATCGCGATCATGACCCACTGCCGATTCGCGTGTTACTCCATGCGCGCCGGGCAGAAGTTCGCGTACGAGGAGTCGGGCACCGTCGCGAGCAAGTTCGATCCGCAGACCGGGCGCTGGGGCCTCTACTACGGCGACAAGCCGATGTTCGAGGTCGACATGGCGAGCGGCGAATTGCGCGTGAACGGACGGGCGGTGGTGGTGTGTTACAAGGATTAGGGAACCTCGCGGCGTCAGTCGCCCAGCCAGTCCTTTGCGTGGAACGTGTAGCCCTCGAAGAACTTCCACTCGTAACGCAACGCCCCGATCAGCTCGAGCTCGAGGGACAGCGCCGGCAGGATCGTGTAGCTCAGGACGGCGTCGAGCGGATCGGCGAGCGAGGTCTTGGACGACTTCTTGAAGTTGACCGCCCCGATCGGGACGACGCCGCACTTCTTGATCTCATGCTTGTAGAGGACCGAGCTCGTCGTCACCGACGGTTCTCCCGACGCATCGACGCCGAAGGACAGCGACGAGCCGTTCTTGAGCTTGAACGCGATCTTCGCCGAAGGCCCGGTGTCGATCCGGAACTCGGCCTGCTTGATGTCCTTGCCGTCGAGCGGCGACGGGTTGACGCCGAAGATGGAGTACGTTGCCTTCGCGCCCTTGAGCGCATCGAACCCCTGCATGCCCCCGTACAGTAGCTGCGCCCCGAGGACCATGTAGCCCACGGTCCCGAGCGTGGAGAACGCGTTGCAGGCCGCCTGCGTCTTGGAGAGAGCCTCTGCCTGCTTGATCGTGTTGCTGATGCCTTGCGCCACCGTGAGGCTCGCGAGCGACTCGCGGCCCGTCGGATCCTGGAAGTTGACGGGATCGTCGTTCGCGTACAGGTAGCGATGCATCGACACCGGCCTCACGGCCTGGCCCGGCAGCGGGTCACGGCCCAGCATGCGTCCTCCGGCGGGATCGTACTGCCGCGCGCGCAGGTGATAGAGCCCCGACTCGGCATCCAGCCTTTGGCCCGCATATCGATACGGATTGACGGTCGTGCCGGTCGACGCCGTCACGTCGCCGTACGCGCCGTATGCGTACGTGTCGGTCACGGTGCCCGCCGCGCCGGTCAGCGCACGCACGCTCGATCCCGCGTCGGCGAGCGGGAAGCTCGCGCTCCCGCCACGGCTCATCGCCGCCAGCGCCGTTCCATACGTGTAGCGCGCCGCCACGTTGCCGAGGCCGTCGCGCTCCTCGAGGACCTGCGGCAGGCCCGTCGGATTGCGATCGGCCACCAGGAATCGGGTCAGTTGCGAGCCCACGCTCGCCTGCACGCGGTGACCGAAGGCGTCGTACTCGTATTGCGAAATGCCGCTGCTCGAAGCGATCGAGCGCAGGCGATTCTGCGCGTCCCAGCCGTACGAGAACGTGCCGCCGGCGCCGGACTTGCCCGCGAGGTTGCCGTTGGCGTCGTAGGTGTAGGCGTTGGTGCTGTCGGCGACGAGGCGATCGTCGATGTCGTAGGCGTAGGTGGTCGACACGCCGTCGACGGTCGCCTGCGTCCGGTTACCGACGGCATCGTACGCATACGAGGCGTTGACCGGCGACGCCCCCGTGCGGACGTGGCTCGTGAGGCGTCCCTGGGCGTCGTAACCGAACGTCTCGCTCGTCCCGTCCGCCTCGGTCGTCTGCGTACGCCGTCCCGCGGGTGACCACGCGTTGGCGAACGACGTGATCACCGCGCCGCCCGATCCGCGATAGACGATGCTCGTGGGCCGGTCGCGCAGGTCGAACGCCTGCTCGAGCGCGACGCCGTTGGGCGCGCCACCGCGCACGCGATTGCCGACGAGGTCGTAGCCTTGCGTCGTCGTGCCCTCGGGCGCCACTACCGACGTGACCCGCATGAGCGCGTCGTACGCGTAGGACGTGCTCGCCGCGGAGGTCCCGATCGCGGTGAGCAGGTCGTCCGCGCCGTGCGTGTACTGCACGGCGTCGCCACCGGGCTGCGTGACGCTCGCGAGTCGCCCGCGCGCGTCGTACGCGTAGGTCGTCGTGCCGCGAGCGTCGATTACCGTCGCCAGGCGATCGTCGCTGTTGTAGGTGTACGCGATCGCGCCCGTGCCCGGGACGTCCTTGCGCACGACGCGGTTCATGACGTCGTAGGTGAACGTGGTCGTGCGGCCCAGCCCGTCGGTCGCCGCGACGCGGTTGCCCACGGCGTCGTAGGCGAACTTCTGCGTCGCCCCGCTCGGATACGTGCGCTCGACGAGGCGGCTCAGGCGGTCGTAGCGCAAGCGGGTCACGCGGCCCAACGCGTCCGTCTGCGCGACGACGTTTCCGGCTTCGTCGTAGGAGAACGTCGCCGCGCCGCCGAGGCCCGAAACCGAAGTCTCCCGGCCCAGCGCATCGACGACGTAGCTCGCCACCTGGCCTTCCTCGTTGGTGCGGCTCGTCGCGCGTCCCAGCGCGTCGTACGAAGACTTCGTCGTGCTGCCGTCGGGATGCGTCATCTGAACGAGTCGCCCGCCACCGTCGAGCCCATACGCCGTGGTGCGGCCTTTGGCATCGGTGGCGGACAGGATCGCCCCCGTCCCGTCGAAGGTGCGGCTCTCGGTGGGACGCGACGTCACGCCGGTCGTCGCATCCGTCACCGCAGGCAGCGTCGTCGTGACGAGCCTGCCTGCGCCGTCGTAGGTGTAGTCGGTGCGGTTGCCGCGCTCGTCGACGGTGGCGATCAGCGATCCGCCCGCCGAGTAGACGGACCTCGTCGTGCCTCCGCCCGGCCGGGTGGTCGAGACGCGGCGGTCGAGCTCGTCGTAGGCGTGGGTCCTGACGCGCCCGGCACGGTCCGTCTCCGAAACGACGTTGCCGTTGGCGTCGTAGGCCTTCGACTCGAACGTGCCATCCGGATACGTCGTGCGGTCCAGGCGTCCGAGAATGTCGTACGCGAGCGTCGTGCGGCGACCGAGCGTGTCGACGCGCGCGGTGACGCGTCCGGCAGCGTCGTATTCAGTGCGACGCACGCCGCCCGCAGGATCGGTGATCGCGACGACGCGGTTGGCGGCGTCGTAGGCGAATTGCGTGACGAGCGCGGTCAGCGTGCCGTCGATCGTGCGATGGAGCGTTTCGCTGGCGACGTTGCCGTTGGCATCGTAGGTCCACTCCTTGCGCCGGAGCAGCGTCGATGTCCCCTGATACGCCTCCTCGCGGATGCGGCGTCCGGCGCCGTCGTAGGCGAACGCAGTCCTGTTGCCCAGCCCGTCGGTGCGCTCGACCGCAAGTCCACGGCTGTCGACGACGACGGTCGACGTCCCGGTCGAGGGCGCTCCGACGCTCGTCACGTTGCGGCGTGCGTCGTACGCGAATGTGTAGCCGCGTCCGGCCGCATCGGTGAGCTGGGTGGGGTCGTTGGCGCCGTTGTAGACGATCGACGTCGTGAGGTTGAGCCCGCCCGGGTCGACGACGCTCGTCAGCGGGAACACGGTCGAGTACGTCGCGCTCGACTTGCGCCCGTCGGGATCCTGCACCGCCGTCTCGTTGGCGTATTCGTCGTAGGACTTGAGGGTCACAGCGTTGACGAGCGCGCCGTCCACCGTCACCGGGGCCTGCTTCTTCGTGACATTGCCGTCGGCGTCGTAGTCGACGCGCGTGACGTTGCCGCGGCGGTCGGTGATGGTGTCGACGCCGGCGCTCACGTTGGGGTCGATCGCGATGCGGTTGCCCGCCGCGTCGACGATGCCGACGAGCCGACCCTGGTCATCGTATTCGGTGCGCACGCCGCCCTTGCCGCTCGCATCGCGCGCCTCGATCAGGTTGTGGAAGCGGTCGTACTTGTACGTCGACACCGCGCCCGTCGCATCCGTGACGCGCACGAGGTCGCCGTTGTCGTCATAGCCGTAGGAGAGCGCCTGGCCCTTGGGATCGATCACCTGCACGACGCGTCCCTTCGCGTCACGCGTGAACACGACACTCTGGCCGCCAGAGTGGATGATGCCGGCGGGTCCGAAGCTCACGGTGTTGCCGTTGCGATCCTCCACCTTCGACACCCCGTCGATGCGGTCGATGTCGATCTTCATCCCGTCGACCGCCGTGTAGCGGAACTTGCGCGGGTCGAAGAGATCGAGCGTGGTGTCGTCGACCAGCACGTCGCGCGCGCCGTCGTTCAGGATGAAGAGGTCGGGGTTGCCCAGATACTCGAGCTTGCCGAGCGTCCCCGTACGTGGCGCAAAGCCCGTCACGTGGGTGAAGTCGAGCGAGCCCAGGTTCGAAGTCGGGCTCAGCACCATGTCGAACACCTCGACCGTTCCATCGGACAGCGTCACGCTCACGCGATGCTCGCCCAGTGCATTGAGCGACACGGTCGGCCCCGACACGGTTCGTTGCCAGCCCGTCCCGAGGACGCGGTTGGTGCGCAGCGTAAGCGTGCGCAAGCCGATGCGCCAACCAACGCCAAAGTCGCCGACGGACTTGACGCGGCTGTCGTAGAGGCGCTCCACCGTCACCGGCACGCCCGGGGACGGCAGGCTCAAGTCGGTGTAGGCGAGTGCGAAGAGTCCCGGCTTGCGGCGGCCCGTGGCCTGCACCGTCACTTCCGCCACGGACACGTTCTTCGCGCGGTCGTACGCGGTGAGCCGCAGCGTATACATGTCGTTGGCGAGCAGCGTCGGGTCGAACGTGCCCAGCGCTCCGCCGCTCACCGGCGTGGTGCCCTCCGCGATCGTCGTGAAGTCCTCGCTGCCCGCGACGGCAATCGCCAGTTCGTAACGCGCGAAGTTCGCGTCGGTCGCGGTGCCCGTGATGGTCGCGGGAAGACCGTGGCTCGAGCCTTCGGCAGGCGCCGTGATCTGCGCCACCGGCGGCGTCGTGTCGCCGTTCGCGCGCGCGAGCACGGTGAGCGTCGCGCTGCCAGCGACGCTACCCACCGTCGCGCCGATCGTCGAACTGCCCGCCGCGATGGCCTTCGCGATGCCGCTCGATGCGACGGTCGCGACCGACGTGGCCGACGACGTCCACACGGCCTTCATCGTCACGTCGGCGCTCGATCCGTTGGCGAGCGTTGCAACCGCGCGATAGCCGATCTGGTCCGTGGCCACACGCGTCACGTTGCCTGGAACGAGGTCGATGCGCGCGATCGGCGCCGGCAGCGGACCGCCCGCCGAAACCGTGAGATCCACCGGAGGCGCGGTCGCAGGGACGAGCGACGTGCCGGCGGCAGGGCTCTGCGTCATCACTTCGCCCGCGGGAACGGTCGTGGAGAACGCGGTCGTCGCATTCACCGAGAGGCCGAGTCCGGAGAGCGTCGTGTACGCGGTCGCAAGCTGTTGCCCCACGACGAACGGCATGGCGACGGGCTGCGGGCCCTTCGATACCTGCAGCGTGACCGTCGAACTGCGTGCCACCACGGTGCCCGCGACAGGGTCCTGGGTGACGACGGTGCCGGGCGGCTGCGCGCTGAACACTTCGATCACGCGCGGAACCAGAGCGACGGCCGTGACGCTCGCCTTCGCCGGCGCGACGAGCTGCCCGACCACGTCCGGAACCGTGCGCGAGAGATACGTGACGTCCACGACGAACGCCTGCTCGGTGCGCGCGCCGAAGCTGTCGACGGCCGCCACGATGAACGGCATCGGACCGAAGTTGCACGGCCCGCCGTAAGACCCGCAGGGACCGGTGTACATGCGCATCACGCCGGTCGTTGCATCGACCGTCGCTTGCGGAAAGTAGTACGTGTCCACGGAAGAGTAGACGAGCTCGTAGTGCACGGCGTCGCCGACGTCGGGATCCGTCGCCGCCACCTGGTACACGAACGTGGGGTATTGCCCGCTCGAATTGGCGACACCCCAAAGCGACGTGGGCGGTGTCGACGTGATCACGGGCGGCGAGTTCTGCGGCACGATCCGGATCCCGACCTTCGCGGGCGCGGACGTGCCGCCGTTGCCGGAAGCGGCGTATGTGAACGTTGCCGTGTCCAGCGTGCGTGGGTCGACAACCGTGCCGAGCTGGCGCTGCACGCGGAAGCTTCGATGCACACCGCCGTCGTAGACGATCGCGCCGCCGCCCGTGACGGACCACGGGTTGAAGCTGATCTGGTTCTGCGCGAGCGGTGCGGGCGCCCAGTTGCGGTCGATGCCGGAGAAGGCAAACGTATTGCTCGCCGGGCACCCGCCGCAGATGCCGGGATTGCCGGCCACGCTCAGGATCTCGGCGTGACCGTCCCCGTTGGCGTCGACCACCATCGGCAGGACGTGATTGCGAGAAAGCCCGTTGTTGTGGAAGCTGGTCCTGAGCCTGCCGGTGCGCCCATCGTAGATCGCCAGCCGATGCGTCGCGTTGACGATGACCTCGGGCACGCCGTCGAGGTCGAGGTCGTAGACCTGGAGGCCGGCGCCTGGGCCAGTGCGGTCGACGGTGGCCCTGGGCCAATGCGCCACGGCGGGATCGTCGTCGGGATTGCTCGCGAGGTCGTCGTCGGGGACCTGCGACGCCCACACCAGCGTGCCGTCGGCATGGTAGGCCCACACGATCCCGCGGGCCGCGAACAGGATCTCGGAGACACCGTCACCATCGACGTCGGCGATGCTCGGCAGGCCCGCGGCCCAGGTCGGGATCTCGAACTTGTGCAGCAGCACGCCGTCGTGGCGGTACGTGAGGAAGCCGCGGTGATTGCCGGCGTTGTCCGACCACAGGGCCTGCAGGATCACCTCGGCCTTGCCGTCGCCGTCGAGGTCGGCGACGGACACCGACATCGGCTCGTAGAAGACGGTGACGCCGGGCAGTGCGGCTTGCCAGGCAAGCGACCATGTCGTGCCGTCGTACTTGAAGACGTCGGTCCCGGAGACGATTTCGACCTGGCCGTCGCCGTCCAGGTCGGCTACCACGGGCGCCGTCTGGCGCAGCGGCTCGCGCTCGGCCGCTTCGTACTGGTTGAATGGATTGGGGGCAGTGAGCACCGCCTCCTTGGCGCCCGTGACCGCATTCACGATGAACGTCACAGTGCAGGACCTGCCCTGGTCGGCGAAGCTGCCGGTCGCGGCCATGCATCCTGCATTCTTGTCCCGCGTTCCGTCGCCATCGCTGTCGTAGGCGAACTGCGTACCCACGATCGGGATGCGCGTGAGCACCTTGACGCCGCCGGCAGGGGTGAGCTTGGCGAGCGTGGGTGTCGCATAGTTTGCGAGCCCGTCCGCCTGGGTATTGATGAGGTACGTCGGCACGGGCAGCGCGCCCACGCTAGGCGGCAGCGGTACCATGGCGTCGAGACGTTCCGACACCCACTTTACCGAGGCAGCGCCGGCGACTGCGTGCGCGGGGTCGGCATCGACCCCGATGAGCCGGGTCGAGACGCCGGCCGTGTACTTGGCGTCGCAATGCGTGCCCGCGATCAGGAGCACGCTGCCGGAGCCGTCGACATCCCCTAGGGCGAAGTCCGTGCCGAAGAGATACATGCCGCAGTTGCTGCCAAGCGACGTTGCAGACGTATCCCAGCCGGTCCAGAGCCTGGCGCCGGTCTTGCCGTCGAATGCGATCGGTGTGCCGAAGCTCGAGAGCACGACGTCTGCGCCCCCGTCGCGATTGAGGTCGGCGGAGGCGGAGTATCCCGTGCTGTCGTACACGATCGCGCCCCACAGCGGGCTGCCCTTCAGCGAAATGCCCGCGGGCACGGACGCGGGCGCCACGAACGTGAACGAGCCGTCGGCATTGAACGCCGACAGCGTTCCCTTGGTGGGATCGGTGAGTTTGGCAGCGGTGAGCGCACCGCCGTTTGGCGCGCTGTCGTTGCCTAGCACGCCGGGCGCCGCCACCGTCAGCGTACCGCCGGGCTTGACGGTGTATGCATCGTCGACGGCAAGAGGCGCCGCAACGGACTGCAGCGTGATCGTGAACGACTTTTGGTCGTAGGCCCCCGCCTTGTCGGTCACGCGTACGGTGACGGTGTAGTCGCCGGCGCTGCGTCCGGCGGTCGGCCACGCGAGACTGGCCCCGCTGAGCGTCATCCCCGCGGGCCCCGAGACGAGTGAGAACGTGAGCACCTCGCCTGCATCCGGATCGTTCGCGACGAGCGTGCGCGCGAACGGCGTCCCGATCGCGACGACCTGGTTCTCCTGCGCGGCAAGCACCGGCGGCGTGTTCGCGGGCGCGGTCACCGTCACGTTGAACGTGACCGATGCGGAGTGACCGTTGGCGTCGGTCACCTGCACGGTGATCGCGTGCGTCCCGACCTGCGCGAGCGAAGGCGTCCAGTCGACGAGCGGCGCG
This sequence comes from uncultured Alcaligenaceae bacterium, assembly GCA_964543615.1. Classification (GTDB taxonomy): domain Bacteria; phylum Pseudomonadota; class Gammaproteobacteria; order Burkholderiales; family Casimicrobiaceae; genus VBCG01. The sequence goes on from CAZIZD010000078.1 coordinate 12,741, forward strand.
GGATTCAGCGCCGCGCCGGCGGGCGACACCGGAAGCGAATACGTGAGCACGTCGCCGGCGGCATCCGTCGCGGCGACGACCACTTGCAGGCGCGTTCCCGCGACGATGGTGCGATTGGCGATCGGCGCGATTTGCGGTGCGCCGTCGGCGACGGTCACCTGCATCGTCGCGCTCGACGTGAGCTCGCCGTCGAAGGCGCTCAGCATCAGCGTGTAGACGCCCGGCGCGCTGAACTGCGCCGCGGTGGCGGGCGCATTGGGATTGGCGAAGGTTACGAAGCCGGGACCCGACGCGAGGCTCCACGTGGTGACGAGAACGCCCGGCGGCGAGGGCTTGCCGTCGTCAGTGGCGCTGCCCGTGAGCGATGCGCTCGCGGGCAGCGTGATCGACTGCGAGCTCCCCGCGCTCACGCTCGGCGGCTGGTTGCCGCCGGGCGGGACGACGTCGTTCACCACGATCGTCACGTCCGAGCTCGCGGACAGGGCGCCGTCGTTCGCCGTCAGGCGCAGCACATACGTGCCCGCGAGCGAGAACGTCGCCGTCGTTGCGGCGCTGGCCGCGTTCGCGAAGACCACCGCACCCGGGCCGGAGACCTTCGTCCACGCAAGCGTAAGCGCGCCGGGCGGATTGGGCAGGCCGTCGTCCGCGGCGGACCCTTGCAGGTTCGCCATCGCGGGCAGCGTGATGGTCTGCCCGACGCCCGCGCTCACCATCGGCGCCTGGTTGACGACATCCTTGCGAAGGTCGGCGTCGAATCGCAGGTACAGGTTCGCGGCGTCCTGCTGGTAGAAGACCGCGACGATGTCGGCATTGGACGGCGCGTCGCCGCCGGCATCGGTCACCGCAGGGGGAACGCCCGACCAGTCGCCGATGTTGCCGTCGCGAATGACCGTCGCCGCCCAGGCGAGCCCCGAAAGCGCGAACACGACGAAGAACGCCGTAAGCAACGTGTGGTGCGGATAGCGCCGGCGCATCCACAGCGCGATGAGCAGGATGCCCACCGACAGCGGCAGCACGAGCCACGGCGACAGTGGCACCGGGACGACGCCGCTCGGCGGCCCGCCGACGGCTTGCAGGTTGATCGCGAAGGAGGACGTGACGTCCT
>CAZIZD010000079.1:0-13842 GCA_964543615.1 uncultured Alcaligenaceae bacterium
CATCACCACCCAGGCCAGCCTGAACTACACGACCAACGTCGGCGACCGGCTCGAGGACGAGTTCGAGAAGACGCTCATCCGTCGTGCGCTCGCGCACACGGGCGGTCATCGCATGGAGGCCGCGGCGTGGCTCGGGTGGGGACGCAACACGCTGACGCGCAAGATCCAGGAGCTGGGGCTCGAGCCCGAGCTGCGCAAAGGCGCGCGCTGAAGAAACTGAACCTGACCCTAATTCTTCATCGGTAACGCGCCGGGCGCGTGCAGCGAGCGCTCGACGAGCTCCTCGATCACGATGTCCGGCTTCTCGCGCAGGATGAGCTCCTTGTCCAGCGTGCGAGAGCTTACGTACACGATCCGCGAGAAGTTCTCCGACATGAGCGGGATGAGTGGAATCGCCATCGAGTCGCGCAGCATCACGGCGCGCGGCAATCCCGGCTTGTCGCAGACATAGAACTCGAAGCCCGGCGACTCGCCTTTGTCGATGCGCCGGCCGCAGCGCGTCGTGTCGGCCAGCACCTTGCCGAGCGGTGCCACGTCGTCCTCGCGCACGCGTGAAGGCATGCCGAGCATCTGCAGGAGGTCGCCGCTGTAGAAGTCCACGCCGGCCATGTACGCCGGGCGCTTCGCCGGCACGATCTGCGCGAGCCTGGGCCCCAGCTCTTTCTGCACCGCGCGCATGATCGCCTCGTACCCCACGATCGCGCCGTTGAAGTTCCAGTGCGAGTCGGTCTTGTAGTAGACGCGCTCGCGTGCCTTCGCTTCGAGCAGGTAGGGCCGCAGGTCGACGAAGGGAACGCGTCCGTCGCGGGCCAGCGCGTCACGCACGCGGTCGTAGGGCGTGGGTTGCGCGGATCGCGCGACCCACGACGGCAGGTGATCCGGGTAGATCGTGAACTTGTCGGGCACCACGGCCACGACGTACGCGATGCCCTGCGCCGCGAGCCATTCGCTGCGGCGCGCGAGCTCATTCACCGTGCCGTCCACTTCGGCCTGCGGGAACGGCATCGACTGCCGGAAGTGGCGGTCTAGCGAGTGCCCGTCCTCGCCTAGCCAGTAGTACCAGCCATCGTTGCCGACCATCACGGTCGCGAGGCTCGACACGCCGAAGAGTTGCAGGAGGCCGCCGTGATGAAGGCGCACGAGCGCGTCGCGGCCGCCGAAGCGATCCGAGAACGCGCGGTCGAACGCCGCTGGAAACTCGCGCGCGAGCCTGGGCGCGGGCCAGGGTGCGGTGGGCCGGTTCTCGAAGCGCGTGAGCGTGCGGTCCCACGTGAAGACCAGCGCAAGACCCGGCCACGCGATCGCGATCGCGAACAGCGTGGCCACGACGCGATCGCGCATCGTGTGATCGGCCGGCGCCGGGAGAGGGATGTCGCTCGCCGCCATCAGAACCGGAAGTAGATGAAGGGATTGTAGGTGCCCGCCGCGAGGAACGCGCTCGCGAGGACGAACACGACGGCGAGCCATGCGACGTCGAGCCCCATCAGCGCGACGCCCGCGTGACGGTCGCGCCAGCGGCCGATGGTGCGCGCGAGCGGCGTCGCGAACACGATCGCCACGACCAGCGTGAACGCGACGAACGGGTCGAGGAACTCGCGCACCGGGTGGCGCGCCGCGTCGCCCTGCGCCTGTCCGAGCAGGGCACCGTAGTACGCGATGGCCTGCGTGAGCGTCTCGCAGCGGAACAGGACCCAGCCGCCCATGACGGCCAGCATTGCATAGACATGCGACAGCGGACCCAGGCGCTTCAGCACGCGGTCGAGCACGGCGCGCTCGATCACCAGGAACGCGCCGTGCCACACACCCCACAGCACGAACGGCCAGGAGGCGCCGTGCCAAAGGCCGCAGAGCAGGAACACGATGACGAGGTTGGCGTACGCGCGCGCCTCGCCGCGCTGGTTGCCGCCGAGCGGGATGTAGAGATAGTCCCGGAACCAGTTCGACAGCGAGATGTGCCAGCGCCGCCAGAACTCGCGGATGCTGCGCGCGATGTACGGATAGTTGAAGTTCTCGAGGATGCGGAATCCGAACATGCGCATGAGGCCGATGGCCATGTCGGAGTAGCCCGAGAAATCGAAGTAGATCTGCAGCGTGTAGCACGCAAGGCCGAGCCACGCGAGCGGTGTCGTGAGGTCGTCGGCCGGCAGGGCGAAGATGCGGTCGGCCACGGCGCCGAGCGGATTGGCGATCAGCACCTTCTTGCCGAGCCCCAGCACGAACCTGCGCACGCCGTAGGCGAAATCGGCGAGGCGCTGCTCGCGTGCGGGCAGCTGGCTCGCGATGTCCCGCCAGCGGATGATCGGTCCCGCTATGAGCTGCGGGAAGAGCAGGATGTAGAGCGCGAATCGCGGCAGGTTGCGCTCGGCGTGGGCGTTGCCCTTGTACACGTCCACCACATACGAGATTGCGTGGAACGTGAAGAATGAAATCCCGAGCGGCAGCGGGATCGCGGCCAGCGCGATGGGCGTGATGGCGAGGATCGGCGCCAGCGCGTTGACGTTGGCGACCGCGAAGTTCGTGTACTTGAAGACGGCCAGTGCCGCGAGATTGCCCGCGATGGCGAGCGCGAGCCAGCGCTTGCGTGCAGTGGCGTCCGAGCTCCTTCCGATTGCCGCGCCGATCGCGAAGTTGAACGCGACCGAGCCGAGCACCAGCGCGAGATAGGGCGCCTCTCCCCACGAATAGAACAGCAGGCTCGCAACGAGCAACACGCCGTTGCGCCACGCGCGCGGGACGACGAAGTACGCCGCGAGCGTCAGCGGGAGGAAGAGGAACAGGAAGATCGGTGAGGCGAATACCATAGCTTCCCGCGCAGCCGCCGCATCATGCGAAGCGGCCGCGTCGCCGCGGCCGCTTGCCAGTGGAGCCGAATCCTAACGGAGCCGCTACTTCGGATAGTCGCCGCCCTTGACGCCGGGCGTGACGGCGCGGGCGCCTTCGGACGATGCGGGCGGCGGCGGGACGTCCCGCGCGCTGCCCACCGCAGTGCGTCGCTGAGCCGGCGTCTTGGGGTAGCCCGCCTCGTCGAGCGCCGCCTGCCAGCGGGCCTCGCTGAATCCCTTCACGACGATCGAGTCGCCGAGCGCGAGCACCGGCGCGCGGTCCTCGCCGCTCAGGGCCTTCATGCGGATGAGGCCCTGCTCGTCCTTCTGCACGTCGACCACGGAGTAAGGCACGCCGCGCTTGTTGAGCAGCGCCTCGGCGTTCTGGCAGACGTCGCCACATTCGAACGTGAAGAGCGTGGCCGGGAAGCGCTCCGACGCCTGCTGCGCGGCGATGCTCGGTTCGCTCGATTGCACGAAGTTGGCGCCAAGCCGCTTGGTCTGGACGTTCTTCACGTCGGGCGGCGGAGGGCGATCGGAATACACGACGCGCCCGCTTGGATCGACGTAGCGATAGACCTGCGGCGCCTGCGCGAGCGCTGCCGCTGTCGCGACCGATAGCGCGACGCCGACCGCGATGCGAATCGCGCCTCGCTTCATCAGGCTCATTTGTGCCTCCTGCTACACGCTTTCGACCATCCCATTATGCCGCAGGAGAGCGTCCAGTTGGGGCGGTCGGCCGCGGAAGGCGACGAACGACTCGAGCGCGGTGCGGCTGCCCCCGCGCGCGAGCACCTCGTCGCGAAAGCGCGCGCCGGCCGCGGGCGAGAGCACGCCGTGCTCCTCGAACAGGCTGAACGCGTCCGCGGAGAGGACCTCCGCCCACTGGTAGCTGTAGTAGCCGGCCGCGTATCCGCCGGCGAACACGTGCGTGAACGACTCGAGGAAGCGGTCGTAGGGCGCGCGCGGGACCACCGCCACCTCGCGTCGCACGCCGGCGAGGATCGACTGCGGCGAGCGTGCCGCCGCACCCTCCGCCGACTCGTACTCGGCGTGGACCAGCATGTCGAAGAGGCCCATTTCGATCTGGCGCACCGTGTACATGCCGCGCTGGAAGTTGCGCGCCGCGACCAGGCGATCGAAGAGCGCGCGCGGGATGGGTGCGCCGGTGTCGACGTGCGCCGTCATGTGCGACAGCACGTCCCACTCCCACACGAAGTTCTCCATGAACTGCGACGGCAGCTCGACGGCGTCCCATTCGACTCCCTGCAGTCCGGAGATGCCGGGGATGTCGATCCTGGTGAGAAGCTGGTGCAGGCCGTGCCCGAACTCGTGGAAGATCGTGATGACCTCGTCGTGGGTGAAGGTCGCGGGCTTGCCGTCCACGGGGGCGGAGAGGTTGCACGTGAGGTAGGCGACGGGATGCTGCACCCTGCCGTGCACGGTGCGACGGTTGATCGCGTCGTCCATCCACGCGCCGCCCTGCTTGTTCTCGCGCGCGTAGAGGTCGAAGTAGAACTCGCCGACCAGCGCACCGCCCTGGTCGCGGATCGTGAAGAAGCGCACGTCGGGATGCCACGTCTGCGCCTGCGACGGGGTGATGGCAAGACCGTAGATCGACTCCACGACGCGGAACAGCCCCGCCAGCACGCGGTCCTCGGGAAAGTATTGCCGCACTTCCTGCTCGTCGTAGGCGTAGCGCGCGGCCTTGAGCTTCTCGGAGGCGTAGGCCACGTCCCACGGCTCGAGCGCGGGCAGGCCGAGCTCGCTCTTCGCGAATGCCGCGAGCTCCGCGATGTCGCGCCGCGCGAAGGGATGCGCACGCCGCGCGAGATCGCGCAGGAAGGCGATCACCTCGTCGGGGCGCTGCGCCATCTTGGGCACGAGCGACACCTCCGCGTAGTTGCGGTAGCCGAGGAGGTTCGCCGCCTCGTGCCGGAGTGCCAGGATGCGTGCGATGAGCGGGCCGTTGTCCCACGCCGGGTCGCTGCCCAGGTCGGACGCGCGCGTGGAATACGCCTCGTGCATGCGGCGGCGCAGGGTGCGGTCGTCGGCGTACTGCATGACGGGCAGGTAGCACGGCATGCGCAGCGTGAGCTTCCATCCCGCCTTGCCCTCGGCCTGCGCCGCGGCCCGGGCGGCCGACACGACGTCGCGCGGCAGTCCCGCGAGGGCCGCGTCGTCCTCGCCGTAATGGCCCCACGCGTTGGTGGCGTCGAGCAGGTTCTCCTCGAAGCGCGTCGTGATCTCGGAGAGCTCGGCGTGAATGGCCTTGAGGCGCTCCTTGCCCGCGTCGTCGAGCTCGGCGCCGCCCAGCCTGAAGTCCCGGATCTCGTTGTCGACGAGCTTGCGTTGCGCCACGTCGAGTGAGGCATAAGCCGCATCGTCGCGCAGCGCGCGATAGCGGCCGAAGAGACGCAGGTCCTGCGAAAGATCGGTGAAGAAGTCGATCACCTTCGGCAGGTTCTCGTTGTAGGCGTCGCGCAGCGCCGGCGTGTTGACCACGGCGTTCATGTGCCGCACCGCGCCCCACGCGCGATCGAAGCGGTCGAGCACGTCCGCCATGGGCTCGACGACCGTCGCCCACGAAGGCGCGGAAGGGTCGGTGGCCACGCGCTCGATGGTGGCGCGTGCCTCGGCGAGAAGCTCCGCCACCGCGGGAGTGACGTGCTCGGGGAGGATGGCCGCGAAGCGCGGAAGTCCGGTGAAGTCGAGCAGGGGGTTCGCGTGGCTCATGGCAAGGCTTTCGTTGCGCCCTCTGGCGTGGGCGGCGTATGCGGCGTGGGCGGAGTGGGCCGCGTGGATTAGGGCGAAGGCGCTTGCGCGAGCATCGCATCGAGCTTCGCGAGCTCGCCGGGCGTGCCCACGTTGGCCCAGGGGCCCTCGTAGAGCTCGCCCGAGACCAGGCCGCGGTGGATCCAGTCGTGGAGCAGCGGGAGCAGTTTGATCTTGATGCCGCGCGGAAGTTCGCGGAAAAGCGCCGTGTCGTACAGAGCGATGCTGCCGAACGTTAGCCGCGAGGGCCCGTCCCAATGGATGCGCTCGCCCTCGAGCGCGAAGTCGCCGCGCGCATGATAGGGCGGATTGGGCACCATCACGAGATGCGCGCGCGGCGAAGCGCCGTCGAGCGCCATCGCGTCGGCCCGCGTGCGCAGCGTCGCGTAGTCGAAGCGCGTGTGCACGTCGCCCGCGACCACGAGCACGGGTCCCTCGGGGAGCAGCGGCATCGCGGTGGCGATCCCGCCCGCGGGCTCCAGGGGCTCGGGTTCGCGCGACCAGCAAATGTGCACGCCGTGTTGCGCGCCGTCGCCGAGCGCTTCCACGAGGGCATCGCCGAGCCACGCGGCATTGATGACGATGTCGCGGAATCCCGCGCGGGCGAGTGCCTCGATCTGCCAGACGATGAGCGGCTTGCCGCCCGCCACCAGGAGGGGCTTGGGCATGGTGTCCGTGAGCGGCCGCATGCGTTCGCCGCGGCCGGCGGCGAGAATCATCGCGCTCGACATTGGACGGCCCGTTTGGGTCGGGCTCCAGCCCGACGGGATGCACCGCGGCCGGCTCGAGCCGGCTTCACCAGGGAGCGCGCGCGGACGATCATCAGAACGTGTACCCGACGGCGGGCGCGCGGCCCTCGAAGCTGTCGAGCAGCACGATCATGGGCGCGAGGTCGCGATACCGCCCGCAAGCGCTGCGCAGGTACTTCATCACGAGCGGCATGTCGTCGACGTAGCCGCGCTTGCCGTCGCGGTGCGCAAGGCGCGCGAAGATGCCGAGCACCTTGATCTGGCGCTGCACGCCCATCCACTCGAAGTCGCGCCAGAAGGCGCCGAAGTCGGGATCGACCCCGATGCCTGCGGCACGCGCGCGTTCCCAGTAGCGCACCGCCCAGTCGATCTGGCGCTCCTCTTCCCATTCGATGTAGGCGTCGCGCAGCAGCGAGACGAGGTCGTATGTCACGGGACCGTGCACGGCGTCCTGGAAGTCGAGCACGCCGGGATTGCGATCGCACACCATGAGGTTGCGCGAATGGTAGTCGCGGTGGACGTACACGCGGGGTTGCGCGAGGTTGTTGGCGAGCACGCGCTCGAAGACGCCTTCGAGCATCGCGCGCTGCCGCTCGTCCAGCGTGAGTCCCAGGTGGCGGGCGACGTACCAGTCGGGGAAGAGATCGAGCTCCCGGCGCAGGAGCGCGCGGTCGTAGGGCGGCAGCTCGCCTTCGCGCGAGGTGCGCTGGAAACGAACGAGCGCGTCGATGGCGTCGAGATAAAGGCCGTGCGCGCTGTCCGCGTCGAGGCGCGCGAGATAGGTGGCGTTGCCCAGGTCCTCGAGCAGCAGGAAGCCGCGATCGAGGTCCTGCGCGTGCACCTCGGGCGCGTGCACGCCCGCGTCGCGCAGGAGTCCCGCCACGTGCACGAACGGACGGCAGTTCTCCATCGGCGGCGGCGCGTCCATCGCGATCAGCGTGCGGTCACCGCAGGCCACGCGGAAGTAGCGGCGGAAGCTCGCGTCCTCGGAGGCGCGGGAGAGCGTGAAGGCGCCCGGGCCGAGGGTGGCGCGAAGCCAGTCGGCGAGGGCGGTGAGACGGGGGTCGGCGGTGGGCGTGTCCATCGCGGACCGGCGGGCTCACGCATTGCACTAGAATGTCCCATTCTAGCAAAGCTCCGCCGTCCTCCCGCGTGACAGTCCGCCGTATTCGCCCGATCGCCGCACCGATCGTCGTCACCGTCGTGGCTGCGTCGTCGCTTGCGCACGCGCAGGACCTCACGTTGCGCATGTCGCGCGAGATCTCGGCGCCGTACCTCCGCGGCTCGCAGGCGGCCGCCCCCGGCGTCGCGCCCGATGCCGGCGCTGCGCGCGTGGGCGATACGGTGAGCGCGCCCGTTCCCCCGCTCGCACCCACGATCGCCTCGTCCGTACGAGGGCCCCAGGCACCCGAGGAGCGCGGCGCCGTCCAGCTGCGGGCGGACAAGCTCGAGGGACGCGGCGACAAGACGGTCGAGGCATCGGGCAACGTGGAGCTGCGCACGCGCCGCGAGACGGTGCTCGCCGACTTCCTCTCCTACGACATGGAGAAGGACGAGATCCACGCCAAGGGCGACGTCACCTTGCGCAAGGGTCTCGACTGGATAAGCGGACCCGAGGTCAAGTTCCAGCGCGAGCGCGAGATCGGTTACTTCGACGAGCCCCGCTTCTACATCTCGGAGAACCACTCGCACGGCAGCGCGGCGGAGATCCGCTTCGCCGGCCCCAATCTCTACGAAGCCTCCAAGGCGCAGTACACGAGCTGTGTCGCGCCCAACAACGACTGGTACCTGCGCGCCGACGAGATCGAGGTGGACAAGCTGCGCAAGGTCGGCACGGCGCACGACGCGAGCGTGTACTTCCTGGGCGTGCCCGTGATGTACACGCCGTGGCTCGAGTTCCCGTTGTCGAACGAGCGCAAGTCGGGATTCCTCACGCCGACCATCGGTTCCACGCAGATCCGCGGCTTCGAGCTCACCGCGCCGTACTACTTCAACCTCGCGCCGAACTACGACCTCACCCTGACGCCTCGCACGATGACGCGGCGCGGCCTCATGGTCGGCGCGGAAGGCCGTTACCTGTTCGAGAACATGGCGGGTCAGTTCATCGGCGAGATCGTCCCCTACGATCGCCAGACGGAGGACACGCGCTGGGCCGTGTCGTGGAAGCACAACCAGCAATTCGCGCCGTGGCTCGCAGGCTACGTCAACTACAACCGCGTGTCGGACTCGACTTACCTCGCGGACTTCGCGGATCGCGTCTCGATCACGTCGCAGAAGTCGCTGCCGCAGGAGGCGGGGCTGGTGGCGACCTACGGGCCGCTCAACGTGATCGCGCGCGTGCAGGAGTTCCAGACGCTGCAGGATCCCAACCCCGCGGCCTACGTCACGCCGCCGTACAACATGCTGCCGCAGGTCAAGGCCGTGATGAACGAGTACGACTGGCTCGGCCTCACGTGGAGCGGCATCGCCGAGTACGCGCGGTTCTCGCAGTCCTCGCTCACGCCCACCGGCGATCGCGCGACGATCTTCCCGTCGCTGCGATGGATCCGCCAGGGCAGCGCATGGTTCGTGAATGCACGCGCGGCGATCGCTGCGTGGGAGTACGACCTCAACCAGCCCATGCCGGGCATCCCGGACGGCCGCGCGAGCGTGGCGGTGCCCATCGCGAGCCTCGACGGCGGCCTGGTGTTCGAGCGGGACTGGTCGGTCTTCGGACGCAATTTCGTGCAGACGCTCGAGCCGCGCGCGATGTACACGTACATCCCGTATCGCGCGCAGAACCAGCTTCCCGTGTTCGACACGGTGCAGGACGACTTCAACTTCACGCAGCTCTTCAGCGAGAACCGCTTCATCGGGGGCGATCGCGTGGGCGACACGAACCAGCTCGCGCTCGCCATCACGTCGCGGCTCCTCGATCCCGTTACCGGCGCCGAGCGATTCCGCCTCGCGGTCGGCCAGCGCTTCTACTTCGAGGACCAGCAGGTGTACCTGCCGGGGACCACGCCGCAGAAGGCGGGCTCGTCGGACTTTCTCGTGGGCGCGGAAGGGCGCCTGCTCGACGCGTGGTCGCTGATCGGCCTCGTGCAATACGACTTCGGCCAGTCGCAGCTCGAGCGCTTCAACGTCGGCACGCGCTACAACCCAGCGCCGGGCAAGGTGGTGAGCTTCGTCTATCGCTACTCGCGGGAACTCGTGGACCAGGTGGGCGGTCAATCGGAGCTCAAGCAGACGTACCTGTCGGGCCAGTGGCCGATCTCCGACAACTGGACGCTCGTGGGGGCGTGGAACTACAGCCTCCCCGACCGCAAGACCCTGGAGGCGGTGGCGGGCGTGGAGTACAATGGCGGATGCTGGGTGCTGCGCGTGGTCGGACAGCAGTTGACCACCACGTCGGAGACGGTGACGAATTCGATCTTCGTGCAGGTCGAGCTCAACGGTCTCGCACGCATCGGAACGAGTCCCCTCGATCTCCTGCGGCGCACCGTGCCCGGCTACCTGCGAACGAACGATCCGGCGATCACGCAGCGCGACCGCAGCTTCGACCCCTTGCCGGAATTCTGACGGAGTGAAGAGCATGGCCCTGCGCCGTCTCGCATTTCTTTTCGCGTGGGCGTTGGCGTGTGTGACGCCCGCCGCGATCGGGCAGCCGATGTCGCCCGGCGTCGAGGTGCCGGGCGCCAACCAGCCGCGTCCGGGCCCGCGTCCGCTCGGACCCGTGCCGGGCGCCAAGCCCCCGGCCCCCGCGCCGCGCCCGCCCAACCAGAGCGTTCCGCTCGATCGCGTCATCGCCGTGGTGAACGACGAGGCGCTCACGCAGTACGAGCTCGAGGAGCAGAAGCGCATCGTGCTGCAGCAGATGCGCGCGAGCAACGTGCGCCCGCCGCCGGCCGACGTTTTCGAGCAGCAGCTCCTCGAGCGCCTCGTCATCGACCGCGCGCTCTTGCAGTTCGCGAAGGACAACGGCATCCGCGTCGACGACCAGATGGTGGAGCGCACGATCCTGCGCATCGCGCAGGAGAACAAGATCACGCCCGACGAGCTCAGGCGCGCGCTCGACCGCGAGAAGATCTCGTACGCCAAGTATCGCGAGGACATCCGCCGCGAGGTGACCATCCAGCGCCTGCGCGAGCGCGAGGTCGACAGCCGCGTGCAGGTTTCCGAGGCCGAGGTGGACAACTACCTGGCCACCGTCGCGGCGCAGGCCGGGGGCGAGAACGAGTACCTGCTCTCGCACATCATGGTCGGCGTGCCCGAGCAGGCGACGCCCGACCAGATCGACCAGCGCAGGCGGCGCGCCGAGGAGGCACTTGCGCAGGTCAATACCGGCAAGGAGTTCCGCGAGGTCGCGGCGCAGTACTCCGATGCGCAGGATGCGATCTCCGGCGGCGATCTGGGATGGCGCACGCCGGCGCGGCTGCCGCTCGTGTTCGTCGGAGCGCTGAAGGACATGAAGAAGGGCGATGTCTCGCCGGTGCTGCGCAGCCCCGGCGGCTTCCACATCGTCAAGCTCAACGACATGCGCGGGCGCAACGCCCCCACCGTGGTCGAGCAGACGCGCGTGCGGCACATCCTCATCCGCGTCAACGAGACCACCTCCGAGCAGGAGGCCAAGGCCAAGATCGAGCGCGTGCGCGACCGCATCGACACCGGCGCCAAGTTCCCCGACCAGGCGCGCCTCAACTCCGAGGACGCCTCGTCGTCCAAGGGCGGCGACCTGGGCTGGATCAATCCCGGCGACACCGTGCCGGAATTCGAGCAGGCGATGAACAAGCTCAAGGTCAGCGAGGTCTCGCAGCCGGTTCGCTCGCCGTTCGGGTGGCACCTCATCCTCGTCGAGGAACGCCGCACGCAGGACGTGTCGGAGGCGCGCAAGCGCGACAACGCGCGCAATGCCATCCGCGCGCGCAAGTCGGACGAGCAGTTCTCCGAGTTCATGCGCCAGGTGCGCGATCGCGCCTACGTCGAGTACAAGATCGACGAGAAGTAGGCCGCGACAAGAGGGCGGGATGCAGGTCGGGCCTCAGCCCGACGCGCGGCATCGTGGCCGGCTGAAGCCCGCCCCGCGAACGTCGCTCACAGCAACGCGATTCTCGTCAGCGCCTTCGCGGTGTTGGCGGTGAAGGCAATCTCGATGCGCAACTGGTCGATGACGAGGGCAGGGTTGCCCGACGTCCTGCGGATCGCGAGCCCCGCTGCCGTGTCGCGCAACGCACCCCCGGACGCGTCCGCCAGTGTCTCCCAGCCGCCTTCGGGTCCCGCGCGACCCTGCACGCGGATGCGGCGCACGCCCGCGTGGCCGTCGAAGCCCAGCACGAATTCGCGCGCGCGCTGCACCTGCGCGGGAAGTCCCTTCGGCGAGACGAGCGCGATGCGGCCGTTGGCGTCGGGCCCGAGCGTGAGAAAGCCGCGGCCGAGCGCGATGCCGCCCACGTCCGCGGTCCAGCCGTCCCCGTCCGCGTGCGACGGCGTGCCGAACGTGTAGAGCACCGCGCCGAGCGGAAGTCCGGCGCGCGCGAGCATGAAGTCCTTCGCCGCCGCTTCGAGCGGCGTGTTGCGCCACGCCGTGAACGTCGAGTAGCCGGGTTGGCCGATGTTGAGGCCGTTGCTGCCGTTCCACGCCATCGGCGACATGTAGCGCGCGCCGAAATTCCACATGTCGCGCAGGCCTCGGTAGGCCGCGGCATATCCCGGGGGCACCGACGGGTTGCGCAGGTCCGCGGTGTTGTACTCGACGATGGCCCACTTGGGATCCACCGCCGCGAGTGTGGCGAACAGCGACTTGCCGTTGTCCATGGGCACGTCGTTGACTGCGGCCTCGCCGTAGAGAATCACCCCGAGATGCCCGAGCGTGGGCTTGGCGCCGGCGATCGACATGCCGCCGGAGTCGTAGTTGCGCGGCGCGCTCGCAAGGTCGATCGCGAACGGCATCGAGTCGCCGCGCGGCGCCATGAGTCCCTGCGACGACCAGATGCGGTCGCGCGAGATGCCGGCTTCCACCAGCCACTGCGCGAGCTCGTCGTAATGGAGGTGCACGAGATGGCGGCGGAACACCTCCCACTCCGCGACCCACGGATCCTTCCAGAAGGGCTGCGGTCCCTCGCGTGGGAACGCGCGCGGGGGATCGACTTCCTGCCACGACTTCCAGTTGCGCTTCGCGATCGCGTTGACCTGCGCGAGCGTGAGCGGCTTCGCGCGCCGGTAGGCACGCAGGTCGGGCACGCCGGGTCCGCCGCGGCCGGCGTAGGGACCCGTGCCGGCGAGCCACTCCCGGAACTGGCGAAGCGTGCCCGGGTTGTAGTCGTACCACTGCTTCTCCGAGAAGAACGGGTTGAGGTAGAGGTCGGGGTCGAGGTTGACGCCGACGAAGAGATCCGGGCGCTCGCGTGCGAATGCGGCGAGCGCGGCGCCCGCCTGCTGCAGGTTGCGTTTCTTGTAGCGGCGAACGTCCGCGGCGTACACGTGGAAGGTGAGCGAGCGCGCGAGCTCCGGAGCTTCCTGCGAGCCCGGCAGGTCCTTGAGATGGTCGTCCGGCATCACCTCGTTCTTCTCGTTCCACTGGTTGTTGCGCACGTCCTGCTCGAGCTTGTCGTTGACGTCCCATTGCGGAACGTCGCAGTAGGCGTCGGCCCAGATGCCGCCGTTGAGCGTCACGAGCACCGGCAGCGCCTTGGCCTTCGCGTGCGCGATCACCGCGTTGAGCGAATCGTCGCCGATGCGCCGCTCGCCGCACTTGCGCGTCGGGTTCCAGTCGGGGTCGAAGACGTAATCGGCGTCCGCGCCCTTGGTCATGCGCAGGTACAGGATGGGCACGCGAAAGCCAACGGCGACCGAGCTCGACGCGTACGGTGCGTAATGCGTGTCGAGCTCGGAGGCGCCGCCCAGGTCGAGGCCGGAGAGTGCGGGCAGCAGGTAGAACGGGGTCGCGTCCTTGCGCTCGAACGCGGCCCAGCGCGAGGCCGCCGAAGGATCGACGAAGTAGCGCGTGCCCAGCACGCGCTCTCGCCCGTCGCTTGCGATGGCCACGATCGAAAGCGCGCGACGGTCGGCGCCTGGGGGCGCCGGCAGTGCGGCGACGTCGCCCGACCATTCGAAGCCGCTGTTGCCGTTGTTGGCGATACCCGGCCTGGCCGCGGCCACGTCGGGCCGTGCGATGCCGGTGCGCGCCTGGTACGTGCTGCCCGCGGTGCGGATCTCCACCGCGCGCACGCCCGCAGGATCGAGCGCCCAGCCGCTCACGGTGAGGCGAGGTCCTGTCACGATCTCGGCCGCGGGGACGTCGACCGAGCCCTCGGGCCCCGGAAGCGTGGCTGTCGGGGGCGCGCTTGCCGCGGGCGGTGCGAGGGGGGCGCGCTCGCGCTGGTGCGCGACGAGGGCGTAGATCTCGATGCCCGCGAGCACCGCGACCACCGACAGGAACGCTGTGAACCAGCGCATGGAACTTCCGGACATCGCGCGCTTGTGCGTTCGCATGGCGCTCGGATTGTAGCTGCGCGGCT
>CAZIZD010000080.1:0-13840 GCA_964543615.1 uncultured Alcaligenaceae bacterium
GGGTATTTCATCGCCCGCCGCCTACGCGCTCACAAGCGTGACGCGAACGGGGACGACGGTCTCCGTCGCGAGCGGCTCGCCGCAGTCGACCGCTGCGGGAACCACGTTCGCACAACCGCTCGTAGCCATCGTCAGGGATGCATCCAACAATCCCATCGCCGGCCTGTCGCTCACCTTCACGATTCCGGGTACGACGGTAAGCGGAACCTTCCCGGGCGGCGGCAAGACGATCGTGCTCGTCACCGATGCGTCGGGCACGGCCACGTCTCCGGCAATCACCGCAACCACGCGTGTCGGCACGTTCGTCCCGTACGCCTCGGTATCCGGGTTGCCTCGCGCCAACTTCAGTCTCTCGATCACGGCATCGGCGCCGGCAGCGATCGCCGCGCGGGTGGGTGCACAGATGACGCCGGTCTACACGCCTTTTGCCAAGGCCCTGGCAGTGCGCGTCACCGATGCGTATGCGAACGTGGTACCCAACGTGCCCGTGATGTTCACGCTACCGACCATCGGAGCGGATGCGACCTTCGCCGAAGGAGGAACCTCGGTGACCGTGGCAACCGACGCAACCGGCGTGGCGACGACTTCGCTCTTGACCGCTGGCAATGTCGTTGGCGCTTATCTCGCCGAAGCCTTCGCTGCGGGTGTCGCGACCCCCGCGACCTTCAAGCTCACGAACACGGCCGGAACGGGTGCCACCATGACGCCAACGACGGCCGCGCAGTCAACGGTCGTGGGAATGGCGTTTATGCAACCGCTCGCGGTGTTCGCGGCCGACGCGTCGGGACGCCCCATCGCCGGCGTTCCTGTGAAGTTCACGATGCCGAACTCGACGCTCAGCGCAACGTTCGCAGACGGTACGCGCACGTTCGCGACTACGACCGGCGCCGACGGGCGAGCGACCTCGCCGGCGTTAACCGCCATGCTGCGTGCAGGCAAGTACGCGCCCAGCGTTAGCGCGACCGGCATATCGGGAGTCAAGTACTTCGATCTCACGAACTTGCCCGATGTGCCCGCTACCGTGACGGCAGCCGTCGGCGCACAAACCACGACCGTCGGCGCGGCATTTGCCAAATCACTCGGCGTACTGGTCAAGGACGCACACGGCAACGTGGTGCCTAGCGTAGCGATACGCATCGACCTGCCCGCGACGGGTCCAAGCGCTACGTTTGCAGGCGGCGACAGATCCTGGTCGGGAACGACGGACACGACGGGCAAGGCAACATCGCCGATCCTCACCGCGGATATGTTCGTCGGAAGCTTCGTCGCGACGTCACAGATCGCGGGTATCGCTAATGCACCGACGTTCAGCTTGCGCAATGCGATCGCCGCAGGTGCAACGATCGAAGCCACCGGTGGCACACCTCAGACGACCGGCGCCAACGTGGCGTATCCGTCCCCGTTGCAGGCTACGGTGCGCGACGTGGGTGGTCAGCCCATCGGTGGCGTGGTCGTGACGTTCGCGGTCACCACGTCACGCGGAACTTTCCCGGGCGGCGCCGGAAGTGTCAACGTGCCGACCGACGCCACAGGCACTGCGGTGTCGCCGACTGTAACGGCGACGGGCATCAAGACGACGTGGACCGCGACAGCGCGCGGCGCGGGCATCACGACAGGGAGCGCTGCGTACTTAATGACCACGCAATGACGACTGCCCGCGGCGCGCGGCGCGCGTTGCGGGCAGTGTCCAGGTGCGCTAAGGTCACTCCATGACGAGTCCGACCGAGGCGTGCTTCGAAGGCGGATGCACGTGCCGCCACGTTCGCTATCGCATGACCTCGAGGCCGCTTCTCGTGCACTGCTGCCATTGCCGCTGGTGCCAGCGCGAGACGGGCTCGGCGTTCGTGCTGAACGCGATGATCGAGGCCGATCGCGTCCTGCTCCTTCAGGGCGACGTCGAGGTCGTCGTCACGCCGTCGGCGAGCGGCCGCGGACAGAGGATCGCGCGCTGCCCCAAGTGCCGCGTCGCCGTCTGGAGCAACTACGGCGGCGGCGGCGATGTCGTGCGCTTCGTGCGCGTGGGCACGCTCGACGAGCCGGAGCGCCTGCCGCCCGACGTGCACATCTTCACCATGTCGAAGCAGCCGTGGGTGAACATCGAAGGCGGCGCACCTGCCTTCCACGAGTTCTACGACGTCGAGGCGACGTGGCCCAGGGAGAGCCTCGCACGGCGCGCGGTGTACCGCGCAAGACTCAAGTAGGGTCAGTTCAGTTCCCGAATTCGGACCTGACCCTGTTCCTCTGATGCCATTTCCTCGGGGGATTCGCCCGCGTGCTAACATCTTCGACCGCAAGGGCCACGCCATGATCGGAGTCCTCATCATCGCGCACGACACGCTGCCGGACAGCCTGGTCAAGGCGCTGACGCACGTGCTCGGCACGATTCCCCCGCAGCTCGAGACGTTGTCGGTGAAGGCCACCGACGATCCCTTCGACCTGCTGCCTGGCGCGCGCGCGATCGTCGATCGCCTCGACACCGGCGACGGCGTGCTGCTCTTCTCCGACATCTACGGCGCCACGCCCTGCAACCTTGCGGGCAAGCTGCAGGTCCCGGGCCGCGTCGAGCTCATCGCCGGCGTGAACCTGCCCATGCTCGTGCGCGCGTTCACGTACCGCGTCAAAGGCATGGAGACGATGATCACCAAGGCGGTCTCCGGCGGCCGCGACGGCGTGCTGCGCATCGAGCTCGACCCGGTCTATGTTGCAGCGCGAGGTTGAGATCATCAACAAGCTGGGCCTGCACGCTCGCGCCTCCGCGAAGCTCACGCAGCTCGCCGCGCGCTACCAGGCCGACGTGCAGATGTCGCGCAACGGCCGCAAGGTCAACGCGAAGAGCATCATGGGCGTGATGATGCTCGCGGCCGGCAAGGGTTCGAAAGTGACGATCGAGACGGACGGCCCGGACGAGGGCGACGCCATGGAGGCGATCGTCTCGCTCATCGGCGATTACTTCGGCGAAGGCCAGTAGTCACCCTGCGCGTCACGGCCGCGTCACGAGCAAGGGGCATCATCGGGGGCCCTGCGCGCGACCGCAATTCATAACGTAATGCACGAGAGCGAGCGCACATTTGCGGAACCATCGCGCAAAATGGACGACCAACACGGAACCGGAGGCGCCGTCGCGCGCCGTCCTTCCGTGCAATCCCTGGTTTGCGGTGGTGCCCCATGCTCACGAGAGTCGTTTCGATCATCAATCCCTTGGGCCTTCATGCACGCGCATGCGCGCGCATCGTGGGCATCGCATCCAGGTTCCGCTCGACGGTCTCGCTGACGGTCAAGGGGCGGCGCGCGAGCGCGCGCAACATCGTCGCGGTGATGCTGCTCACGGCGAGCGTGGGCGCCACCGTGCGCATCGAGGTGGAAGGTCCCGACGAGGCCGAGGCGATGCGCGAGATCGCGGCGCTGTTCCACGACGGACTCGGCGAGAGGTGACGGCCCCCACGCTCGCGCAACGGCTGCGCTCGCTGCCCCCCGAGGGGGCGCTCCGGCGGCTCGGGGCGGCCCTTCGCCGCCGGGGCTCGTAGGCGAGGGACCATGATGGTCAGCTTCGCGCTCAACGGCGTCGGCGTATCGGGCGGCATCGCCATCGGGCGCGCGCAGCTCGTCTCGCATGCGACGCTGGAGGTCGCGCACTACGTGATCCCCGCGTCCAAGGTCGACGGCGAGATCGAGCGCTTCACCAACGCCGTGAAGGAGGTCCAGTCCGAGCTCGAGGGCCTGCACGTCGCCATGACGAGCGGCGACGTGCCCGGCGAGTTCGGCGCGTTCCTCGACGTGCACTGGATGATCCTCACCGATCCCACGTTGTCCGAGTCGCCCAAGAAGATCATCCTCGAGCAGCGCTGCAACGCCGAGTGGGCGCTCACGCTGCAGATGGGCGTGCTCGTCGAGCAATTCGACCAGATCGAGGACGCCTACCTGCGCGAGCGCAAGGCCGACATCGTGCAGGTGTGCGAGCGGGTGCTCAAACGCCTCATGGGCAAGCCGGGCGCACTGCCCACGCCGGTGGCGGAAGAGCAGACGATCCTCGTCGCGCACGATCTCTCGCCCGCGGACGTGATCCAGTTCAAGCATCACCACTACGGCGCGTTCCTCACCGACGTGGGCGGCGTCACGTCGCACACCGCGATCGTCGCGCGCAGCCTCAACGTGCCGGCGGTGGTCGCCACGCACAACGCGCGCACGCTCATTCGGGACAGCGAGCTCCTGATCGTCGACGGCGACGCCGGCGTGGTGATCATCAATCCCGACCGCGCGGTGCTCGCCGAGTATCGCCTCAAGCAGACCGAGCTCGAGCTCACGCGGCAGAAGCTGAAGCGCCTGCGCGGCAAGCCCGCCGAGACGCTCGATGGCGTGCACATCGAGCTGCACGCCAACATCGAGCTCCCGGACGACCTCGCGCAGACGGTGGATAACGGCGCGACCGGCGTGGGCCTCTTCCGCTCGGAGTTCCTGTTCCTCAACCGCGCGGGACTGCCGTCCGAGGACGAGCAGTTCGAGGCGTACCGTGCGGTCGCCGAGGGCATGGGCGGGCAGCCGGTCACGATCCGCACGTTCGACTTGGGCGCCGACAAGAATCCCGAGGGCCTCGACGGGCTGGCGCGCGTCGCGCCGAATCCCGCGCTCGGCTTGCGTGCCGTGCGCTTCTGCCTGGCCGAGCCGCGCATGTTCCAGACGCAGCTTCGCGCCATCCTGCGCGCGTCGCACTACGGCAAGGTGCGCATCCTGGTGCCGATGCTCGCGTCCGCCACCGAGATCGACCAGACGCTGGTGCTGATCGCGCAGGCCAAGGAGAGCCTCAAGGACCAGGCGATTCCCTTCGACGAATCCATCCCGGTCGGCGGCATGATCGAGGTGCCGGCCGCGGTGATCGCGATGGACGCGTTCCTGTCGCGACTCGATTTCCTGTCGATCGGCACCAACGACCTGATCCAGTACACGCTCGCGGTGGACCGCGCCGACGAGGCCGTGGCGCATCTGTACAACCCGCTGCATCCGGCGGTGATCCGCCTCCTCGCGCAGGCCATCGCCGCGGCGGACAAGGCGAAGCGGCCCATCGCGGTGTGCGGCGAAATGGCGGGCGAGGTGCACCTCACGCGCCTGCTGCTCGGCCTCGGCCTGCGCAACTTTTCCATGCACCCCGCCCACCTTCTCTCGGTGAAACAGCGGGTGCTGACCTCCGAGGTCGCGGCCGTGAAGGCGCTGGTGGACCGCATCCGCCGCGCCGACAACTCGAACCGCATCGCCGAGCTCGTCGACAAGCTCAACGCGCTTTGAGAAGGGCCGTCGTGGAATGCCCGGCCCGGGGCACCTGTTTTGCTTATCCGTACGTGTTGCGCCTGCGGCGCATCCTGCGCATAATGCCAATGTCATGAAATTGCCCATCATTGCCGCCCTGTCCGCGCTTGCCCTGGCTTGCCCTGTATCGGCCGCCGACGTCGGCCTTCCTGCGCCGGCATTCTCCCTGCCGTCGGTGAAGGGCGATCCGGTCGCGCTCGACAAGCTGCGCGGCAAGGTCGTCTACGTCGACTTCTGGGCCTCGTGGTGTGGCCCCTGCCGCCGCTCGTTCCCATGGATGAACGAGATGCAGCAGAAGTACGGCGGCAAGGGCTTCGTCGTGGTCGGCGTCAATGTCGACAAGAAGCGCACCGATGCCGACAAGTTCCTGGTGCAGAATCCCGCGAACTTCACCATCGCCTTCGACGAGGCGGGAACCACGCCGGCGGCGTACGCGGTGAAGGGCATGCCCAGTTCGTACCTCATCGACGGCACGGGCAAGATCGTCTACGTCGAGCGCGGATTCACGGACGAGAACAAGGCGCAGATCGAGCAGCGCATCGCGTCGCTGGTCGGCAAGACCTGAGCGCGCGTGAAGGATTACCGCGCCATGCGCTGCCTCGCCGTCGCGTCGCTTCTCTGCCTGCTTGCGGGATGCGCGAGCATGGAACCGCCCAAGCCCTGGGAGAAGGGCAACCTCGCGCGGCCCGGGATGCAGTTCGACTACGACCGCCTCGAGACGAAGACGCTGCAGCACATCTACACGAGCAAGGAAGCCGCGACCGGCGGCTACGGCGTGGGTGGAGGCGGCTGTGGGTGCAACTAAGGGCCCCCACGAGAAGCGTGGGGGCGCCTTGGTGCTGTCCGCGCTGGCGTTACCGGGCGTTGTCCCACTGACCGCGGCCGCGCAGTCGGTGCCCGACAAGGGCATCTTCGAAGCGCAATACCTCTCCTATCGCGACTGGCAGCCGGGCCGCAACCGCATGACGGTCGATGCGCCCGCGTTCTACGCGCTCATGCCGATCGGCGACACGTGGGTGGTGGAAGGCGGCATGGTCTACGACGCCATGTCCGGCGCATCGCCGCTCTACTTCAACGTCCTGTCCGGCGCGACGGTCGGCGACTACCGCACCGCAGGCGACATCAAGGTCACGAAGTACGTCGGCAACCAGTCGGTGAGCTTCGGCGCATTCGTGTCCTCCGAGCAGGACTTTCTCTCTCGCGGCGCGTCGCTCAACGTGCAGTACTTCAGCGACGACCGCAATCGCACGTGGCTCCTGGGCGTCGCCGGCACCAACGACCGCATCAACGCCACCAACGGGGTTGCGCCCAACTCGCGCCGCAACTCCGTCGAGTTCGTCGCCGGCATCACGCAGGCGCTGTCGCCCAACGACATCGTGCAGTCCAACATCACGTTCTACACGGGGCACGGCTACTACTCCGATCCGTACAAGCCGCTCGACACGCGGCCTTCCACGCGGCAGACGTGGGCGTGGCTCACGCGCTACAACCACTACTTCGTCGAGCAGGACGCAACCCTCCGCCTCGGCTATCGCCTCCTGTGGGACTCGTTCGGCAGCACCACCAACATGCTCGAGGGCGCGTGGGCCCAGGCGCTGCCGTACGGCATCACGGTCACGCCCGCGCTGCGCTTCTACACGCAGACCGCGGCGAGCTTCTACATGAACCCGCCGTTCCCCAAAGGCTACGTCGAGGGACAGGACTACAGCGCCGACACGCGGCTCGCGTCGTTCGGTGCGATCACCGCGGGCATCACGATCGCCGCTCCGGTGTGGGACGGATGGAACGTCTCGTTCCGTGCGGATTACTATAGGCAGGATCCCGACTGGCAGATCTTCGGGACGGGCAGCCCCGGCATCCAGATCTTCGCGGCGCGCTGGTTCATGGTGAACCTCACCAGGAATTTCTAACGCCGCATCGCGGAATGCGCGGGGCCCTGACCACGGGGGCCGCATTCCGACCTTTAATCCGATCAGCGTCCGCTTCCATGCCATGGCGAGCGAGCACGAGATCGTGCTCGCCGGCGCCGACTCGCGGGCCGCGCAGCGCGCGATCGAGGATGCGATCGCCGACGTTGCGCGCATCGAGCACAAATACACGCGGTATCGCGACGACAGCGTGACCTCGCGCATCAACGCCGCGGCGGGCGGCGATGCCGTCACGATCGACGCCGAGACGCACGCGCTCCTCTTCTACGCGGACCAGTGCCACGCGCAGAGCGAGGGGCTGTTCGACATCACCTCGGGCATCCTGCGCCGCGCGTGGAACTTCCGCGGCGACCCTCCCGCGATTCCCGGCGAAGCAGAGCTCGCGCTGCTGCGCGCGCTCATCGGATGGCGCGACGTGGAATGGGACGATCGCAGCGTGCGTCTTCCGCGCAAGGGGATGGAGATCGACTTCGGCGGCATCGGCAAGGAGTACGCGGCCGACCGCGCCGCGACCATCCTGCACGAGCACGGGATGCGCCACGGCTTCGTGAACCTGGGCGGCGACGTGCGCGCCATCGGTGCGCAGCCGGACGGCAGCCCGTGGCGCGTCGGCATCCGCCATCCGCGCGTGCAGGACGTGCCGATCGCGGGCTTCGATCTCGTCGACGGCGCGATGGCCACGAGCGGCGACTACGAGCGCGGATTCTTCGTGGACGGCAAGCGCTACTGCCACATCCTCGATCCCACCACGGGCATGCCCGTCTCCTACTGGCAGTCGATCAGCGTGGCCGCGCCGTTGTGCGTGGTGGCGGGCTCGTGCGCGACCATCGGCATGCTGATGCAGGAGCGCGCGCCGGCGTTCCTCGACGCGCAAGGCGTGGCGTGGATGGGCGTGACCGCGGACGGCACGATCGTTCCCAAGCCCCCATGAAAAACGCCGGCGCCTCGTAACGGCGCCGGCGTCGTCGACCGCGCTATCGCGCTATTGCGGCGAGCACATCGTCACGCCGATGCCCAAGCCCTCGGGGATCCACTTCGTGGCCTCGGGCCGGTTCATCATCTCCGTGCGCACCGCGGTGTCGGTGGTCAGGCGATGGTTCGGTGCGGCACCTTGCCCGTTGTTGTACAGGCGATAGACCGGCAGCGTCCCCGCCCCGCACGAGCCGTCCGCCGCGGGGACGGGCAGGTAGAACACCGTGTCCTCGAACGTCCAGTCGACGTTGGCCTTCACCACCGTGCACTCGCTTGCGCTCGCGGTGTAGAAGTGCGAGCTCTTGGGATTGAAGGTGGTCGAGAAGAAACGGCACACGCCCGACAGCGCCGCGCCGGTGGCCGTGTACACCTTGAACTGCTTGCCGGTGCGCGCCCAGCCCACGAAGGTTCCGTTGTCGAGCTTGGTGATCTCGTCGGCGATCGCGGTGACGAAGTAGTGATCGAACGCCGCGTGGTAGTACTCCACCGCGACCGCAGTCGGCGGCAGGCCTCCGCCCGACGCGATGCCGGTGCCGCTCACCGCGATCGACTGCGGGCTGCCCGTGCCGTTGCTCACGATGGTCACCGTCGCGCTGCGCGCGCCCGCGGCCGCCGGCGTGAAGGTTATGTTGAACGTGCAGCCGCCGCCGGCATTCACCGTCCCGCAGTTCGAGCCGCTGACGGTGAACTCGCCCGCGTTGCTGCTCGTGACCGAGGACACCGCGACGGCGCCGCCGCCCGTGTTGGAAACGGTGACGGTCTGCGCCGCGCTTGTGGTGCCGACGGTGGTGCCCGGCATGCTCACTGTCGAAGGTATCGAGAGCTGGCCGGCGGGCGGCGGCGCGGTCGACGTGCCCGCACCCGTGAGCGCGATGGGGAACGTCTTGCCACCGCCCGTGAAGGTGTAGGTCGCGTTGTCGGCGCCGACCGCGGTGGGCGTGTAGCTGAACACGATCGTGCAGCTCGCGCCCGCATTGAGCGTGGTGCCTGCGCACGTGCCGGACTTGTTGAACTTCGCAGGCGCGGCGGGATAGGACATGTTGGTGGCCGCCGCCGTGCCGCTGTTGGACACCGTGATCGTCTGCGACGCGCTGGTCTGGCCGACCGTCACGTTGCCGAAGGAGAGGAAGCTTACGGACGCGTTGACGTTGGAGGAGGCCGCCGCGGCGCCGGTGCCCGACAGGCCGATCGAGATATTGGTACCGCCGGAGCCGGTGACCGTGACGCTGCCGCCATAGGCCTGCGCTGCGGTGGGGGAGAACGTGACGCTGATGGTGCAGGAACCACCTGCGGCGAGCGATGCGCCGCAAGTGGTCGTGCGCGAGTAGCCCGCCGGCGCGGCGCCGATCACCAGCGAGTTGGCGGCGGCGCCGCCGGTGTTGGAGAGCGTCACGGTCTGCGCCGACGATGAGCTGCCGACGTTGACGCTGCCGAAGGCGAGCGAACCGGGCGAAGCGCCGACAGCTGGCGTCGGGGCCGGGCATTGCTGGTTGCCTTGTCGATACCAGATGTAGAGCGCGATATCGTCCACGTCACTCGACGTCAGCCCGAGCGCGGAGCGGAGCCCGGACATATCGCTCACGCCCCCATCGAGGGCGTTGTTGATCTTGTTGGGCTGCTGGGCGCCATTCAGGATGCCATTCTTGCCCGCCTTCGGATCGGTGTCGTGGCAACTCGACTGCGAGCAGCTAACGTCGACGCCCCCCATCTTCTGGTGATAGAGGTTGTTCCCGTTCGTGCAGTTCTGCGCCTGCGCGACCGCGGCAAATGCGAGCGCCAGCGGAGTGAGCAGGGCAACGAAGAATCGGTGGCGGGTGTTCATGCGAAAACTCTCCGGACGGCGGTGAAGGGCACGCCGCGAGGCGACGGCAACATACGAACGCGCAGTCTAGCGAACTTTATTCCGTTGTCATAGCACGGCGTCATAGAAATGTGCCTGGACAGTGGTAATCCGCGCGTCTGTGGCAAACAGACTGTAACCATACAAATTCCACGGCCTGCAGACGCTTTCAGGCCGGGTAGCCTCCGGACGCCCGAAAAGCGGGCTAAAATGCCGCCCAGCGCCGATTTGAACCAGCTTGCGGGCGCGGAACGCCCGGCGAACCTCGGGTTTTCGAACAAATACGGCTAAAGCGGCAAGACCCGCCGACGATCGCCGAAGCTGGCCCGACCCGATCCGCGGCGCGCGCCGCCCTCGATGCCCTCGTTCTCGGCCACTACCGGCGGCGATACCGCCAACGTATCCGATGCCGCACGCGGCCCGTCCGTCGGCGAGGTCGAGTCGCGCATCGCCGCCTTCACCGAGCCGCTGCAACTGGCCTGCGGGCAGTGGCTGTCCCGCTACGAGCTCGCGTACGAGACCTACGGCAAGCTGAACGCCGACGCCTCCAACGCGGTACTCGTGTGCCATGCGCTCAACGCGTCGCACCACGTCGCGGGCTGGTACGCCAACGACCGCGAGAACGTCGGCTGGTGGGACAACATGATCGGGCCCGGGAAGCCGCTCGACACCAACCGCTTCTTCGTGATCGGGGTGAACAACCTGGGCAGCTGCTTCGGCAGCACCGGCCCCATGTCGATCAACCCGGATACGGGCCGCGCGTGGGGCGGCGACTTCCCGTTGGTCACGGTCGAGGACTGGGTGGACTCGCAGGCGCGCCTCGCCGACAAGCTCGGCATCGCGCAATTCGCCGCCGTGATGGGCGGCAGCCTGGGCGGCATGCAGGCGCTCGCGTGGGCGATCCGATATCCGCAGCGCGTGCGCCACGCCCTCCTCATCGCGGCGGCGCCCAACCTCTCGGCGCAGAACATCGCGTTCAACGAGGTCGCGCGCCAGGCGATCATGACCGATCCCGACTTCCACGAGGGGCACTTCGGCGCGCAGAACACGCTGCCGCGTCGCGGCCTTCGCATCGCGCGCATGGTCGGGCACATCACGTATCTGTCCGACCTGCAGATGGAGGAGAAATTCGGGCGCAGCCTGCGCGAGGGCATCCGCTACTCGTTCGCCCCCGAGTTCCAGATCGAGTCGTATCTGCGGCACCAGGGCGAGAAGTTCGCCGAGTACTTCGACGCCAACACGTACCTGCGCATCACCAAGGCGCTCGATTATTTCGACCCCGCGCAGGCGGCCGAGGGCGACCTCGCCAAGGCGCTGTCGACCGCCACCTGCAAGTTCCTCGTGGCCTCGTTCACCACCGACTGGCGCTTCTCGCCCGCGCGCTCGCGCGAGATCGTGAAGGCGCTGGTCGACCGCCGGCGCGACGTCTGCTACGCGGAGATCGACGCGCCGCACGGCCACGACGCATTCCTGCTCGACAACCCGCAGTACCACGCGCTGGTGCGCGCGTACTTCGACAACGTCGCATCCGACGCCGACTACTCGACGTTCCGCTTCGGCGCCGAGGTTCGCTCGAAGGTCGAGGAGCGCCACCGCCAGTCGCATCGCGCCGACTACGCCACCATCGCGGGTTGGATCGCGCCGGGCGCGCAGGTGCTCGACCTCGGATGCGGCGACGGCAGCCTCCTCGCGTATCTCATGCGCGAGCGCAACGTGAAGGGCTACGGGATCGAGATTGCGGACGCCGGCGTGCTCGCGAGCGTGCGCAGCGGCGTCAACGTGCTGCAAAGCGACCTGGAGAGCGGGCTCGCGGGCTTCGACGACGCCTCGTTCGACTGCGTGATCCTCTCGCAGACCCTGCAGGCGATGCGCCACACCGAGGAGATCGTGAAGGAGATGCTGCGCGTCGGGCGTGAGGTGATCGTCACGTTCCCCAACTTCGGCCACTGGACGCACCGCTGGCAGATCCTCAAGGGCCGCATGCCCGTGTCCCGCGAGCTTCCCTACCAGTGGTACGACACGCCCAACATCCACCTGTGCACGGTGGCCGACTTCGACGCGTTCCTGCAGGAGCGCAACTGCGTGGTCGAGAATCGCGTCGTGCTCGCGGGCGGGCGGCCCGTGCAGTCGCTGCCCAACTGGTTCGGCGAGCTCGCGATCTACCGCTTCCGGCGGCGCTAGCCGGGCCTCGCGGCCTTCACGCCGGCGCCCGCTTCGCGTCACCGTCCAAGGAGTCCCTCGAATGTTCCATCGCACGCGTCGCCCGGGAATTGCTTCGACGTGGGTCGCGTGGCTTGCGGCGGTGCTGTTCCTTGCCGGATGCGCGACGCCGCAGCGCGGCGCCGATCCCCTGCCGTCGTGGAACGAGGGTGCGGCCAAGACGGCGATCGTGCGGATCGTGGAGGACACGACGCGCACCGGGAGCCCGGACTTCGTCCCGATGCCCGAGCGCATCGCGACCTTCGACAACGACGGCACGCTGTGGACCGAGCATCCGATGTACGTCGAGGTGATCTTCACGTTCGAGCGCCTGCGCGAGCTCGCCAAGTCGAATCCGCCGTGGCGCAACGAGAAGCCCTACAAGGCCGTGGCCGACAACGACGCGGCCGCGATGGCGGCCCTCACCGAGCCCGAGTACTTCCAGGTTGCGGCGATGACGCACGCCGGCCTCACGGCCGCCGAGTACCGCAAGCTCGCGAGCGACTGGCTCGCGGTGACGAAGCATCCGCGCTTCGGGCGCCTCTACACCGAGCTCGTGTACCAGCCCATGCTGGAGGTGCTCGCTTACTTTCGCGCGAGCGGCTACAAGACGTTCATCGTCACCGGCGGCTCGCTCGACTTCGTGCGCAGCTTCGCGGAGAAGGCGTACGGCATTCCGCCCGAGCAGGTGGTGGGGTCGTCGTTCATGGCCACGTACACGTTCGCCAACGACGTCGCGCTCACGCGCAGCGACCCCCGCGCCATGCTCATCGACGACGGCCCCGGCAAGGCGATCGGCATCGACCATGCGATCGGGCGCATCCCCATCGCCGCCTTTGGCAACTCCGACGGCGACCTCGCCATGCTGCAGACGACGACCAACAGCCCGCAAAGCCGCGAGCGCAAGCGCCTCGCGGCGTTCGTGTGGCACACCGACGCCGTACGTGAATATGCCTACGACCGCGACACGCACGTCGGACGCCTCGCGGCAGGTCTTGACCAGGCGCCGCGCCTCGGCTGGACGCTCATCAGCATGAAGGACGACTGGAAGGTGGTCTTTCCGCACGAGCTCGCGAAGTAGCGCGCGGTGACCGACGACGCACGCACGGAGGGTCCACCCGCCGCTCGCCGCCCGACGTGGCGCGAAGCCCTCTTCAACCGGCGGATGCTGATCTGCATCATGACCGGGTTCAGCTCCGGTCTGCCGCTGTATTTGCTCCTCAACCTCGTGCCCGCGTGGCTGCGCACGGAAGGCGTCGATCTCAAGGCGATCGCGCTCTTCGCGCTCGTGCAGTTTCCCTACACGTGGAAGTTCGTGTGGTCGCCGCTGCTCGATCGCTACGCGCTGCCCTGGCTCGGGCGGCGGCGCGGATGGATGTTCGCGATGCACGTGGCGCTGATCGCCTCGATCGCGGCGCTGGGATTCCTCGCGCCGCAGCGCGAGATCTGGACCATCGCGTACCTGTGCGCGGTGGTCGCGTTCTTCTCGGCGAGCCTCGACATCGCGATGGACGCCTATCGCCGCGAGATCCTCCCGGATGCCGAGCTTGGCCTCGGCAACTCGTTCTACGTCAACGCGTATCGCATCTCGTCGCTGGTGCCG